>JAYVXQ010000167.1:0-5947 GCA_043785025.1 Acetobacteraceae bacterium | reverse complement strand
TGGTTCGTTAAGGAGGTAGCATGGTTACGCAAGCCCGGAAAAGGAATGAGTGCGCGATGATCGAACAAACCCTGGACTGCCTGAGCGGCGAAGATCCGGCGGCGCTGCCGTTATTCGCGATCCGGCCGGACGGCCTGGATGACTTCCTGCGCGAACGATCCGACGCCGATCGATTGTTTCTGTCCGCGAGCGGCTTCGGCGCCAAAGCAGGCGAACTCCGCCTGCTATCTGGGCTCCAAGGACTAAGCGGCGCGGTCTTCGGCCTCGGCGCCGACCCGGCACCGCGGGCTTACGGGGCGTTGCCCTACGCGCTTCCGGAAGGCACCGTCTGGCGCCTCGCCGCGGGCGATCCCGCCGCCGCCGTCCTCGGCTTCTGCCTGGGTGCCTACCGCTACCGCGCGCTGAAAAAACCCGCGCGGACCGCGGCGAAACTGGTCGCCGGCGCGCAAACCGAACACGCCCAATCGGTCGCCGCCGCCGCCTGGATGGCCCGCGATCTGATCAACACGCCACCCAATCTGTTGGGCCCACAGGAGCTTGGCGCCGCCGCGGCCTCCCTTGGCCTGCGCCACGGCGCCGCGGTCGAGGTGATCGAAGGAACAAAGCTGGAGGAGGAATGGCCAACCGTCGCCGCCGTCGGTCGCGGCTCCGCGCGGCCCGCGCGAGTCGTGATCCTGCGCTGGCGTGGAACCGGCGCCGCGGACGACGCGCCATTGGTGTCATTGTGCGGCAAAGGGGTTTGTTTCGATACGGGTGGGTACGATTTGAAACCCTCCTCAGCGATGTTAAAAATGAAAAAGGATATGGGTGGTGCCGCGGTGGCGCTTGGCGTCGCACGGCTGGTGATGGAAGCGAATTTACCGGTGCGCCTTGTCACCCGTCTTGGTTGTGTCGAGAATTCCGTGTCAGGTTCGGCGATGCGGCCTTCGGATGTGATTCGCACCAAAAGTGGATTGACCGTCGAAGTGGGTAATACCGATGCCGAGGGGCGCTTAGTACTGTGTGATCTGTTGACCGATGCGTGCACCGAAGATCCCGCCATTCTGTTCGATTTCGCGACATTAACCGGCGCCGCGCGCGTCGCCCTCGGCCCCGATATCCCCGCCCTCTTTTGCAATTCCGACGATTGGGCTTTGACTTTAGTGGAATCGGGAGCAGCCGTATTTGATCCTTTGTGGCGGCTGCCGTTGTGGGCGGGATACGATGATTGGCTTGCGAGTCCGGTGGCGGATTTAAATAACGTGTCGTCAAAACCCTTCGCCGGCGCGATAGTTGCCGGTTTGTTCCTGAACAGATTCGTGCCCGATTCCATTCCTTTCGCGCACATCGACCTTTATGGTTGGAACGACCAAACCCGTGGTGGACGCCCTGAGGGCGGAGAAGCACAGTCCATGCATGCGGTTTTTAACGCGTTACGACTCCGATTTGGCCCGAATTTGACGGTGGATTGATGGGTTTACGAAAGGTTTAAGCTGGATATTAAATGTTGCACATGAATACGTAATGAAGGTTGACATGCGCCGACAACGAAACTATATGCCAAATGGGCTTGCGCCTCCTCATCGTTTGGCGTTAAAAATGAAAGGGTTACCAATGGCCATGGCCACCAACGGCACGGATCATGTGATCGGTGTGCTGCGCGATACCATCGTCGGACTGGTTCGCCGCGATGGCGTTGATTTGTCGTCCCGCCAGCTTGGCGTTTTTCTGACCTGCTACCTGCGTGATGGCGGACACACGGTCCGTGGTCTGGCGGGGGAACTCAACGTGTCCAAGCCGGCGATCACCCGCGCGCTTGACCGGTTGGGGGAGCTTGATCTGGCCCGCCGGAAAGTCGATCCGCTCGATCGCCGCAGCGTGCTGGTGCAGCGCACCCCCAAAGGATCGGCTTTCTTGCGCGATGTACACAAGATCATCGGTGAATCGGTCAATCCGAAAAAGTCGACGGCCAAAGAAAGCCGCCGCGCCGCCAACGGTTGAACGATCAGCCTGGCGAAATGATGCTGATGGCGCCGGCCCGACCCTGATCCGGGTTGGCCTGGCGCTTCAGTACGTGCCTTGTCTGTAATAACGCCGCGTTCACGTAAAACATGACTTTTGATAAAAGCCGTGTGCTGATACCAATGACCCGAAATGATGACTCTTCCATCATTTCAGGCCATTAGTACGGCGCGCCGGGTTGGCGGGCGGCGGAGCGCGAAACCAACCGCGCCGGGTTGGCGGGCGGCGGCGCGCGAAACCAACAAGGATACCAGCGGCCGCTGGCCTATCGAAAATAGCTCAACACCAAGGGCCGTTGGTATGAAACCGCGCTACCGGTAATGACCGTGATGCCACCCACCACCCCAGCCGCCGTACCCCGGCGCGTAAGGGCGATACGGCACCACGACACAGCCGCTCAGCACGACCACCATCGCGAGACCGATCACCGGAAGGCACAGGCGTTTCAATCGTTGCATGACACGGCTCCTGTTATCGATCACCGAACCGTCAACATGGTCCCGATTGATGGCGAAAACACCGGCCGATCCGTACTTTTTCAAGGCCGCGTGTATCGAATGATCTCAAGACCAGCCGCGCGCCAGTTTGCGCACGGTGGTGGAGGCGTTGCGCTTGCCCTCCCCCGCGTAATCCTCGTGCCAATGTTCGATCTTGCCGAGGTCATACAAATAATTGACCATCATCGCCGCGCTTTCGCGCACGCCCTTTTCCGAAATATCACCCGCCGGATTAAGCCGTTCGACTCGCGCGCCGTTCGACAGATGGAAATGCGCGACCGGATCGCGGGCGCGCTTGCCATTCGCCTCGGTCAATAAATAGCGCGCGCACAGCCGGGTCAGAATCGGATCCGCCAGTTTGCGCGTCATCTCATCCGCCCACCATTCGGGCCGCGCCAGGATCGCCGCCAGCGCCGCACCGCCGTTGTCAGCGGGTTCCGCGGCGGTCAACGCGATGATTTCCTCATGGCCCAACAGATCCGGTTCGTTCGCCTTGATCTTCGGATCCAGCCAGCGGCGGAAGCCGGGCACCGGCGACAATGTGGCGAAAGTCTTGAGATCTCGAAACTCGGTGGATAATTCCTCGACCACGCGCTTGATCAGGAAATTACCGAAGCTGATGCCCGACAAACCGGGCTGGCAGTTACTGATGGAATAAAAAATCGCGGTATCCGCCAGCCGCGGATCAAGCACCGGCGCATCCTCATCGAGCAACTTTTGCACACTGCCGGACAGGCCTTGAACCAACGCGACCTCGACGAAAATCAGCGGCTCCCCCGGCATGCGCGGATGAAAGAACGCGTAACAGCGGCGATCGGAGTCGAGACGATTCTTCAGATCGCTCCAGGATCTGATCGCGTGGACCGCTTCATAAGCAATGAGTTTTTCCAACAGCGCGGCTGGCGCGTGCCAATCGATGCGGCGCAATTCCAGAAAACCGATATCGAACCAGGCGCCCAAAAGTCCGCGCAGATCGGCGTCGAGCGCCATCAGCATCGGGTCGGCGGCTTTCTGTTTCAACAGCGCGCCGCGCAGATCGACGAGGAATTTCGGACCCTCGGGGATCGAGGTGAATTGCGTCAGCAGCCGCAGCCGCGGCGATTCCAGAACCCGGCGCAACGCGGTATTGGCATCGGCGCGCTCGGCCGGCGTTTCCGCTTTCGCGGCGGCCGTCGCGGCGGTGGCGACGGCTTTGGGATCGGCCTCATACCCCGCCAGCAGGCGAAGGAAATCCGGTTTCTCGGCCTCGTTCAGCGCCAAATACGTGCGCGCGAGGCGGGCGGTGCGGTTGCGCGCGCTGACCTCGCCGCCGCGTCCGGTCAGGCAGGCGGCCATTTGCGCGTCGAGCGTGTCTTCCGCCTCCCCCGAGACGGTGGCGGCCATGTCGCGCCAGGCGTGCGTCAAACGGCGTAAGGCGCGATCGAAAAAACGGGGGTTGTCACTCATGGATCCGGCTCCGGGCAAGGCTGTACCGCGCGCGATCATAAGCGGGTTTGGGGTTAAAACCAGCAACGAAACAATGACGATCGCCACCCCCCCGCGCCAACATCCCGATAAGATCCTCAGCGATCATTCCCGGGCCCGCGGCATGGGCTGCCTCACCGTGCAGCCAGGCCGCCGCCAAAGCGGCATCCCAGGACGGCGATCCTTGCGCCAGCAGGCCGGCGATGATGCCCGCCAGCACGTCGCCGGAGCCCGCGGTCGCGAGCCAGGGCGGTGCCGAGGCGTTCAACGCCGCGCGTCCGTCAGGGCTGGCGATCACCGTCGTGGCCCCCTTCAACAGCACGATGGCACCGGTCGCGGCGGCGGCGGCGCGCGCGGCGGCGATGCGATCGGGGCCGATCGGGCCAAAAACCCGGACGAATTCGCCCTCATGCGGCGTGAGCACGGCGCCGCCGCGCAACCCGGCCGGATCTCCCGCGAAGGCGCTGAACAAATCGGCGTCACCCACGACCTGGCGTCCGGCCGCGATCAACGGTGTCCACGCCTCGCGCGCCAGATCGGGGCTGAGGCCAGGACCGCAAACCCAGACGCGGCGGCGGGGATCTTGCAACAGCGTTGCCAGGCCCGCCTCGGAAACCAGCGTCCCCGGCGGCCCCCCTCGGTAAATCTTCGCCGAACCTCGCGCCGCGATGGTGACCAGACCAGCGCCGGAGCGGCGGGCGGCCTCCGCGGCCAGCCGCGCCGCGCCGGTCATGATCGGGCCGCCAAGGACGGTCACATGGCCGCGGCTGTATTTATGCCCATCCGCCGCCAAAGCGGGCTGACGCCAAAGTCCCGGCCCGTTGTGAAACAGGCGCGGCTGGATGGCATTCAGCACGCCGACGGGCATGCCGATATCCGCCAGAACCGTCTCCCCGCACAACGCACGGCCGGGATACAGCAAATGGCCAGGCTTGAGGCGGAAGAACGTCACGGTCAGGCGCGCGTTCGGCGCGAAACCGCGAATGTGCCCGGTCGCGCCGTCCAGACCGGAGGGGACGTCGATCGCGACGATGGTACGGGCCGCGCGCAAGATCGCCGCGATCGGCGGGTCCAGATCGCGGTTCAGGCCCGCGCCGAAAACCGCGTCGACCACCAGATCGACGCGCGCCGCCTCGCCCGGCGTGGCGGGCACGATCGGGCCGCGCCAAAGCCCCTGTCCCGGTTTGAGTTCGGCCACTGAAACCGGCCAGCCCTCGCGCGCCAAACGCCGCGCCACCACATATCCGTCGCCACCGTTATTGCCCGGCCCGCACAGCACCAGCACGCGGCACGGCCTGAACCGGGCGCGGATGGCGCGGAAGACGGCCCAACCGGCGTTTTCCATCAGCGTTTCGCCGGACACCCCCAACCCCGGCGCGGCGGCGTCCGCCTCGCCCATGTCCGCCGGCGTCAGAATTTCCCGGGGTTGGGCCATCCGTCCTACATCGTGGCGCCAAGCACCCAGGGCGCGAACTCGGCCGCGCCGAAGTCAAAAGCCTCGCTTTTCGTGGCCTCGCCCGAGGCGACGCGCAGGATCAGCTCGAAAATGCGCTGACCGCATTGTTGCACCGTCTCATCGCCGTCCAGGATGGCGCCGCAATTCACATCCATATCGTCCTCGATATGACGGAACATCGCCGAATTGGTCGCGAGCTTGATCGACGGCGAGGGCTTGCAGCCGAACACCGACCCGCGTCCGGTGGTGAAGCACACCAGATTGGCGCCCCCCGCGACCTGACCGGTGGCCGCCACCGGGTCGTAGCCGGGCGTGTCCATGAAAACGAAGCCGCGGGCTTTCACCTCTTCGGCGTATTTCACGACATCCACCAAATTGGTGCTGCCCGCTTTCGCCATCGCGCCCAAGGATTTCTCAAGGATCGTGGTCAGACCGCCGGCTTTATTACCCGGCGAGGGATTGGCGTTCATCTCCGCACCTTCACGCTTCGTATACTCTTCCCACCAATGCATCAGATCGACGAGCTTCT
>JAYVXQ010000166.1:0-17935 GCA_043785025.1 Acetobacteraceae bacterium | reverse complement strand
CCACGACCTCCTGCCCCATGCGCCACAGGATATGGTCCAGCACCTCCGCCCGCCGCAGCGCCGCCGCGACCTGGCCCGCCTGACCGTCCAACTCGGTCATGTCCAATCCGACACCGCGCGCACCCGTCACCCGCCCGGAGGGATCGCGAATCGGCGCGGCGCAGAACGTGAGGCAGCTCAATCCGCCATCGCCGCGTTTCAGCCACGCCTGACGGTGGCGCACCGGCGCCGTGACCCGAAACGGATTGAAGACGTTGCCCCCGGTTTCCGCCAGCAGATCCGACGCGGTTTGCCCGGACAGCGCGGTCGCCGCCCATCCCAACGCCGGATCCGGCGAAACCAGCACGAACTGGCCCCACTCATCCGTTTCGAAGGCGAAATCGGCATACAGATTAACCAGCTCCCGCCAGCGCTGACGGCTGTCCAACAGCGCGTCGCGCAAGACATTCCCGTGCGCCTGACCCGATTGCGTCTGTCCCGGGCTCTGGGAAATATCCGTCGCGATATCGTTCATGACGCGGGAGTCCTCGACCAGAGAACCCGCATTAGACTGGACAGGCCTTAATAAAGTGTTACCCGATGGAAGGTTAACGCGCGCCTCGGGCGCCGATTGGGGCTTGCTGGCCCGCGCCCTTCCCACTATGAACGCCTCCATCGCGCCAACCGGCGCTGCTGTAGCTCAGTGGTAGAGCACTCCCTTGGTAAGGGAGAGGTCGAGAGTTCAATCCCCTCCAGCAGCACCATGATTTCATTGGATATTTCGCTGAAATCGACGGTGACGGGCGCAAGCCGGATCAGGTTCGCGCAACCCAGGGATTGATCACCGAAATTCCGCACCCCTCCAAGTCAGGCGCGTTCCGGGTCGCGAGCGCCGCCCCACGTGACCGGGCGATCTGGGCGTCCGGCAGGGAAATCGGCCGGCCAGCGTGGCGGCGGCCCGCGGCAAGAGGCGCGAACGCGTCAGCCGCTTCAGAATCAAAGGGCAGGATGCGCCCGCGAAAATACGTTTCGAACGCAATATGGGCGGCCTGCCGCAAACGGTCCCGGCGTCGTCCGTCCGGCACCAAGGCGATGCCATAGAGGATCTCCGCCCGCGTGACGGCCGAGACGAAGACGGTGGCGGCTTGTATGGCGTCGATCCAGGCCATGACGGCAGGCTCCGGAACCGATTTCATCAGCTCGGAGACAACATTGGTGTCGAGCAGGATCATTCGTCGAAGGCCGGCGGCTCGCGCATCGGCTCACGCGGCACCGCGGGCATATCAAAACCACCCAGCGGCTTAAACAGGGCGTTGATCGACGAGCCCAATTTCTTCGGCTCGGCAGGCTCCTGATTGAGCGAGGACCGAAGGATGTCCCGCGCCTCGTCCTCCATCGATCGGCCGTGGACCGCCGCCTGGATGCGGAGGCGAGATTTCAGGGACTCGTCCAAATTGCGAATCGTGATGCTCGCCACCGTGGCACCTCATTCAGCATTGATGAGAATATAAGCGATGATGGCATTTGGCGCTATCGCATGGCCCGAGACCAGCGCGCCACCCGGCTAATGGAGAGATCTGATGGCGCGCGCTTCCCCGGCAATGATGATCGTCCACACGCGCCTTCGAAACGCGTCGGGATTCGCGAACCGTCTACGAAACTTTCGCGTGAAAAACAGCGCCTGTCCCTTCTCGCGGCGGCACCATACCGCCCATTGAGATCATTGATTTCGAGGCATCAAACCCAAAGAACAAACCGGGCTCAAAAACTCAGAACAAAACATGAATTAACGCCGTGATAACGTGCAAATAGCGTGAATTATATGTTCATATTACGTTCTCAAATCTCCGGCCGCCCATTAAAACCGCACCGACGCGGCAATCGACCCAAACTGAAACAACCCACCCGCCTGAGTCTGAAACTGCCGGGTCTGCACGACATGCGTGTACGTAACCCGAACCCCGCGATAAATCACCGCCACGCCCCCCTCGAACTCCGCCACGAACGGCGTGCGCGTCACATGCCGCCCGCTCTGAAACGGGTTCCCGTCCAACGTCGCGTCCCACCCCACCGCCTGACCCGCCAGCCCGCCGAACACATACCAAACGAAGTCGCGGGAGGGCGTATAAGCATCCGAACCGCTCAACCCCGGCCGGATACGGGTCGTGCCAAAATCCGAGTCGAGCCCCTGGCCCACCCGGAATTGCAACCCCGCCTGTGCGTAATCCCGCAGCGTCCCAACACCCGCCGACACCGACGGCAACATATCCACATCGATCCCAACACCGGGATTGGGCGTCAGCCCATACCGCCACGTCCGTCCGCCGAAAATCTGAACGATCGGCATGTCCTTGACCTGATGCGACCAGCCACCGGATTCCGATTCGCCGATCAGATCATGAAACCCGTTCTGGATGTCCTCCCCGCGCGCCGAGGGCCCCAAAACACCCAACCCGAGCCCGATCAGACTGCGCGTATGCGTCGTGTCATGCAACAAAAACGCGCTCGCCAGGATCACGCCCGCGTACGCCCGATCCCGCGGATCCGGGTTTTTCACCGCCGTATCCTTCGGGGTGAAAATCGCGCTGGACACATCGATCGACAGCCGCTGCCGCCCCTCGCCCCACAAAGCGGTCCCCATCCGGTTCAGAAAATCCGGCAAATACGGCGCGCCCGCCGCGTTCACATTCGGCGAGGTCCAGCCAAGCCGCAATCCCGATGTATAATCCCGATCCGTATGCGCGAATTTATCGTTCTCGAGCTGCACCGTAATCGTATGCGCGGGGTCCGGAGGCGGCAAATCGGCCCATACGGGACCCGCCAATAGCGCCCACGCGGGAACCGCCAACAGCAACCGCCCCGCGAGCAGCCAGGTCCGCATCACCGATGTCCGGAACCGCTCCGGTCAGATGATCGTGATGAGCGCGTTTCGATCGGTTTGGGCACGAACGACATCACCAAAACCGTGGCCGTCACCAGAATGATCATCGCAACCGGAAATAACGTGACCGACATGAGAACGCTCCTGCATCGGAACGTGAGCCCAAACGAACCGTCGTTGGCCCACCTTCCTCTAGCCCTTACGCCGCCCGATGCGTATCGTTCCCATCTCTGAATTGTTTTTTTCAACGTCCGGACACCCCCCTAAAACCTCGCCGTAACGCTCGCGATCAACCGTCTTTCCCTGGGTGCGCCAACCGTGGTCAGCAAGCGCCGCGCGTTCAACTGCTGCGCCACCACCGCCAAGGCCACCGCGTTGAACCCATACAACGCCGGGTTCGGCCCCTTGATCACCTCGATCTGGCGGATCTCGCTCAATTGCACAGGCAACGCCGGCCACAGGATCCGCCCGTAATCGACCATGTACACCTGGCGCCCGTTGATCAGCACCATCAGATGCGGATTGGACGCCTGGCTATCGCCGCGAATGCCGACATCGGTCGCCCCAATCCCATCCATGCGCACATCGAGACCGGTGACGAATTGCAGCACGTCCGGCAACGACAAAGCGCCGCCGCGGCGGATATCATCTTGCGTGATGATCGCGATATTGGCGGGCGCGTCGGCGGCGCGCCGCGGCTTGCCGGTGACCGACGTCGTCACCGGCTCCCCAAATAATTGCTCCATCGCCTGGTAATCGACCGATTGGGCCCATGCTCTCGCGGTCGTTCCCAACGCGAGCAAACACGCGACGCGCGCGCTTCGTTTCCAGAAGCGCCGGATCCCGGCGCTGGCCTTCGATGTGGTCAACGCGATTGTCTCCTTCGCGGGTGTCCCCCCGCATATTCATCACCAATTCAGAACGAAACCACACGCGATCCCTATAATCGAGACAAATTCTCAGATCCATCGACAGGATCATCATATTTCCTGCACCATCATGCGGAACGCGGCGGCGAAATCGATCCCCGCCGCAACCGCGACCGCGTGATTGATCAGGATTTCCACACGGGGTTCGGTCGTGATCGCCATCGCGCAATGACCGGCGCGCACCGCGTCCACGTCGCGGGTCACGCACAACGCCCGCGCGGCCCGCGCGGCGGCGCCGATCTGCGGCCCATCGGCGCCCGCCGCCGCGATCACCACGGCGAATCCGCCCGCCGCCAGCGCGTTGATATCGATCACCCGCGGCCGTAACGTCGCCGCTCCCGCGCGCAATCCCTCGCCCATCGCCGCCGCGATCGCCTCCGCGTCCTGTCGCGACGCCGCGTTCCCCGGAACATAAGCAATGGCGATGGTCGTGCCCGCCGGCGGAGGCGGCACCATGAACGCGACCGCGCGGCCCAGTACCTGAATTTCCCGGGTTGAGAATGACGCAGCCCAGACGTGACTGACCGAGGCGCATAGCAACGCCGTCAGCACCGAGACGACGCGAACCACCGTTCGCCATCCGCCTCCTCTGGATAAACCGCACGCCACCTCGAACCGATACTCCAACCAGGATCGCCGCAACCTCTACAGGGGAAACCTTTCAAAATGACTAACGAGACCGTTGATAAGGCGGAAGAAACCGCCGCCGCCAAAATCGCCGTCCGTTTCATCTACGAAACCAGATCCCGTGCCTCCTGGGCAGGAAAATCGGCGGATCCGGCGATCAATCGAACCCCGCCGCCGATTTGATAAGAATTTGTTAACTTCCGTGGCGTATTCCTCGGTCATGGCACTGAACGCTTTTCTGTCCGCCCATGACCTCCGGATGTTCGGGCTCGCCGGCCTGATCAGCATGCTGCTGTGCCTCGTCACGATGTACCTGATGCCGACGCGTCCGGTACGGCGCGACGCCCCATCACTGGCGCACACATCACTGGCGCACACATCACTGGCGCGCACGGCCCTCGCGGGGACCGTTCTCGGCGGCGCCATCTGGTGCGCCTTCCTGCTGTGCTGGAAGGGGTTTTTCCCCTTCGTCCATGCGGCGATCCCGGTCTCCGGCATCCTCTCCTCGATCGCGCTGGCGATCATCGGCGCCACCATCGCGGTCGCGATCGTCGTGCACGGCGAAACCGGCACCCGCAACACGCTGCTCGCCGCCTCGATCCTCGCCGCCTCCGCCTCCTGCATGCTGTTCGTGGCCATGAGCGCCCTCGCCGCCCCGCTGGTGCTCGGATACGACCTCATGGCCGTGCTGGCCTCGATGGTCGCGACGACCGCGCTCTGCGCTCTGGGCTTCTACCGCGTCGCCACCGCTGAAACGCCGGCCGGCCGGCTGTGGCCCGCGCTGCTGGTGGCACTGGCGCTGCCGATCCTCGACATCGCCTCCTTCGCCGCGATCCTGCCGTTCAACGAATGGGAAACCGTGGCCGCCACGCCCAACGCGCTCGCACTGCAACCGCTGACCGTCGTCTTCCTGTCGGAATTCGCCACCGTGCTGGCGCTGACCCGGGCCGGGGCCGCCCTCGACCGTCAGTTCGCCTCACGCACCCGGCTCGAAAACGACCGCCTGCGCCAACTCACCGACAGCACCTTCGAAGGCCTGCTGGTACACCGCGACGGCGTGGTGATCGACGCCAACACCGCGTTCTGCGCGATGGCGGAGCTTCCGCTGGATCAGATCAAGGGCCGCCCGATCGGCGTCTTCGCCGCTGTCTTCCCCGCCCCCGATAGCCCGATCCCGCTGGAAACCGACCTCCACCCGATCGGCGGCGAGCCCATCCCGGTGGAGATGCTGTCCCGCGTCATCAATCTCGGCGACGGTCACGTTCTGGTCACCGCCGTGCGCGACATCCGCGAACGCCGCGAAGCCGAGCACAGCGCGCGTGACCGCCAGCGCGTGCAGGACCTCCAACACGAGAACGGCGAAGCGCGGGAGCGTCAGCGCATCGCCGAGGAAGCCAGCCGCGCCAAATCCGCCTTCCTCGCGATGATGAGTCACGAGATCCGCACCCCGATGAACGCCGTACTGGGCTTGACCTCAACCCTTCTGAGCGAAACCCTCACCCCGGATCAGCGGCAGGTGGTGCGCGCCATCCACGGCTCGGGCGACAGTCTGTTGCGGATTTTGAACGATATCCTCGACTTCTCCCGCCTCGACGCCGGACGCATGACGTTCGAGCTGATCCCCTTCTCGCCCTCGACCCTAACCCAGGAAACGCTCAGCGTGCATGGGCCGATGGCAGTGGAAAAAGGCCTGCGCCTCAAGGCGCGCCAGGAAGCGGACCTGCCCGCGCGACTCGTCGGCGACGCCGGGCGGATCGGACAGGTTCTGCACAACCTCGTGTCCAACGCCCTCAAATTCACCAAAACCGGCGGCGTCACCGTCAACGCGCGCTGCGTGACCCGCCACCAAAAGCAGGCGACGATCGAATGGTCCGTGAGCGACACCGGCATCGGCATCGCGCCCGAAAAACTCAGTTCGCTGTTCGATGCCTTCGTGCAGGCGGACAACTCGATCACACGGCGCTTCGGCGGCTCGGGGCTCGGCCTCGCCATCAGCAAGCAACTGATCGAGCAAATGGGCGGCACCATCTGGGCTGAATCGACCCCCGGCAAAGGCAGCACGTTCCACGTGCGCCTGACCCTCGATCTCGCCGCGCAACAGGAAACCCCCGCCGAGCCGCCAGGCTCCGACGCCGAATTCGCCCTTCGCCTCGAACGTCTGGGACGGCCGCTGAAATTGCTGCTGGCCGAGGACAACGCGGTCAATAAATTCGTCTTCTCCCGCCTGCTGAAAGGCACGCCGATCGAGATCGACATCGCCGATAATGGATTGGAAGCGGTGCGTTCCGCCAACGAGAGCCGCTACGACCTGATTTGCATGGACATGAGCATGCCGGAAATGGATGGGCTGGAAGCGACGCGGGAAATCCGCCGCGGGGGCGGGCCCAACGCCGGGATCCCGATCATCGCGATGACCGCGAACGCGTTCCCCGAGGATGTGGCCGCCTGCCGCGGCGCCGGCATGACCGATTTCGTGTCCAAGCCGGTCAACCGCCATACTCTGATCGGCGCCATCCTGCGCGCCTTGCCCTCCGAAACCCCGGACGTCGGTTCAAACATCGTCACCGAAGCCATGCCGCGCCGGGATACGCGCCGGCGGCCCGCGCTACCGGATGTCGCGACCGTCGTGGGGTAAAACCGGGACCGGCTTCATGGAATACCCCAGGTCTTATGGGCCTGGATCGCCAGCCGCCACGCCGGATGCGCCAGACAATACTCCCCCGCCAATCGCGTATTCTCCCGCAACGCGGGCCCATCCATCGGTGACAGCCACCGAAGACCCGCGCGAAACGCGGCGTACCGCTCAGGCTCCGCGCCCGCCTGACGGTAGACCAGTTTCAACTCATGCGCCTCGGTCACCACCAGAGGGGCGTTGGCCTTCGGGCTGACGCACACCCAGTCCAGCCCCTCCGGGATTTTCTGGGTTCCATTGGTCTCGACCGCCAGCCAAAAATCCCGCGCGCGCAACGCGGCGATCAGGGGCGCGTCAACCTGCAACAACGGCTCCCCGCCCGTCAGCACCGCCATCCGCGGACCAGGGGCGCGCCATGCCGCCGCCGCCGCGTCCGCCAGAGCCTCCGCCGTCGCGAACCGGGACCCGCCGACGAAGTCCGTGTCACAAAATTGACACACGGCGGTCGCGCGATCCTCCTCACGGCCGGTCCACAGATTACACCCCGCGAACCGGACAAAAACCGCCGTCCGCCCCAAATTCCCGCCCTCGCCCTGGGCTGTCAGAAAAATCTCCTTGACGGTGTAAGCCATGGTCCCATTTCCGTTATCGCGGTGCACACAGATGCCCCCTATAGCGCCAATCGTTCCCGTCCTCCCATCCCTTATCAGCGCGTGAGATTGACCAGGGCGGACCCGCGGGCCCATAGATTTCCCTCGCCGAACCGGAATCCACACCACCGTGAACCAGGCCGCCCTCCTTTCCGAACCGCGCGATCCCGCCGCCGTCACCGCCGGTGAGCCCAAACGCGTCTCCACAGGTGAGCCCAAACCCGTCACCGCCGGTGACCCCAAACCCGTGACCACCGGCGAGCCAAAGCCCTTCACCGCCGGTGAGCCCAAGCCCTTTACCACCGGTGAGCCCATACCCATGTCCGCCGATCTCGCCGTCGCCCGCGACGTGCTGCTGACCGAGGCGATGGGCCTGCGCGCTTTGGCGGAGGCGCTGGACCACGACTTCTCCCGCGCCGTCGATTGCCTCGCGCACGCCACCGGCCGCATCGTCGTCTCCGGCATGGGCAAATCCGGCCATGTCGCGCGGAAAATCGCCGCGACCCTCGCCTCGACCGGCGCGCCGGCCATGTTCGTCCATCCCGCCGAGGCCTCGCACGGCGATCTCGGCATGATCGTCGCCGGAGACGCCATCCTGGCTTTGTCCAATTCCGGAGAAACATCGGAGCTGGCGGACCTGATCGACCATGCCCACCGCTTCGGCCTGCCGCTGGTCGCGATCACCGCGCGCGCCTGCTCGGCTCTGGCCCGCGCCGCCGATGTCGCGCTGCTGCTGCCAGAGACGGCCGAGGCCTGCCCGATGGGCCTCGCGCCCACAACCTCCACCACCATGCAAATGGCGCTCGGTGACGCGCTGGCCGTCGCCTTGCTTAAGCGGCGCGGCTTCACCGAGGCTGATTTCCGCCGTTTTCATCCCGGCGGACGCCTCGGCGCGCGGTTGCGCCGGGTGCGTGAGCTGATGCACGCGGGTGCCGGTATCCCCCTCGCCCCCTCCGGTCTACGGATGGACCAGGCGCTGGTGCTGATGACCGAGAAGCGTTTCGGCTGTTTGGGCATCGTCAGCGGCCAGGGCCGTTTGCTGGGGATCGTCACCGACGGCGATTTGCGCCGCGCGATGGGACCCGATCTGCTGTCGCGCGCCGTTGACGAGGTGATGACCCGCTCCCCCCGGACCATCGGCCAGGACGCCCTGGCGTCCGAGGCGCTGCATCTGATGAACGCCCATGAGCGCCCGGTCACCGTGCTGTTCGTCACCGGATCGGACGGATCGGTCGCGGGGATCTTGCATATCCACGATCTGCTGCGGGCGGGATTGGGATGACCGCCTCGCATTTCCCGCGCGGGTCGCAACCGGTGAAGCTGCTTGGCACGGTGCATGAGGCGCGCACCGGCGGCTATCTCGCCATCGCCCGCGCGCGCGATCCGGCCCGGGCGCAGCCCAGTGCCGGGTGGTTGCTGCGGCGGCGTTGGATTGTAACAGCCTCGAAATTTCTGCTGCCCGTTGTGGCGCTGACGTTGCTGACCGCCGTCGCGATCTGGCCCGAGATCGATCGCGCGGCCGATCGGGGGCGTGTCGCCATGCGCACCGTCGGCGCCACGGTCGGCGGGGCGCGTCTGAGCCAGGCGCATTACAACGGCGTCGATCAGCGCGGCCGTCCGTTCACCGTGACCGCCACCACCGCGATCCAGCGCGCCGATGAGCGGATCGACCTGAGTATTCCCAACGCCGACATGACGCTGGAAAACGGCACCTGGATCAACGTGAAATCGAAACTGGGCGTCTATGCGCGCGCGACCGATCAACTGGATCTGTCCGGCGACGTCGTGCTGTACCGCGACGACGGCACCACCATGACCACCGCCACCGCGACCGTGGAATTGAAGGCCGGGGCGGCCAGCGGCGCCGATCCGACGCATGTGGAGGGTCCGTTCGGCAATTTGGACGCCGCCGGCTTCACCACCATCGACAAAGGCGCCGCGATCCAGTTCTGGGGACCCGTCCGGGTCGAGCTGAACGGGGTCACGAAATGAGCCCCGTGTCCCTGATCCCCGGGTTTCAGACCGCGCGACGGACAGGCGCGCTGGCGCTGCTCGCGTTTGTCGCCCTCGGGCCGCCGCATGGAGCCCATGGACAGGGGATCGATCTGACGCAAGGCGGGCCGATCCAGATCACCGCGCGCGATGGCATCGAATGGCGCCAGGCCGACCAGATGGTCATCGCCAACGGCGACGCCAAAGCCGTCCGCGCCGGCGCGACCGTCACCGCCGAGCGCCTCATTGCCTGGTACCGCTCCAAAAGCGGGGCGCCCGCGCCCGCCGCCACCGGCCTCGGCGGCGCCACCACGACCGAGGGCAACGAGGTCTACCGCATGCGCGCGGAGAACAACGTCCACGTCTATACCCAGACCGATCAGGCCTGGGGCGATCAGGCGACCTATGACCTCGATCAATCCGTGCTGGTGATGACCGGGCGGGGGTTGCGGCTGATCACGCCCACGGACACGCTGACCGCGCGCGACACGCTGGAATATTGGTCGGAAAAGCACATGGCGGTGGCGCGTGGCGACGCGGTGATCGTCACTCATGACGGGCGCCGGGTCTCGGCGGACACGCTGGTCGCCTACTCGATCGCGGGGGGTGTCGTCCCGCCCGTTGCCACCAAAACCCCCTCCCCCGCATTGTCGGGAGACGGCATGGCCGCGATGGCCGGAAGGCTGGATCATGTCGAGGCGTTCGGCAATGTGATCGTGCGCACCGCGACCGACATCGTCACCGGCGACCGCGCCATCTATGTTCCGGATACCGGGATCGCGCGGCTTGGCGGCCATGTCCGCATCACGAGGGGATCCAACCAGATCAATGGCTCCGAGGCCGTGGTGAACATGAAAACCGGCGTCGCGACGCTGCTGGCCGGGGACACCGGACGCGTCACCGGCCTCGTGATGCCGAACGAGCGGGAGTCGGCGGCGGCGGTGAACGGCCCAGGGAGTGCTGTGGCCAAACCCCCGGCGGCCTCGCCCAAAGCGGGCGTGAAACCATGAACGAGTTGGCGTCATTGTATGGATTGGATAGAAGCGCGCCGCTGAAGATGCCGCGCGGCGGTGGCGGGCTGATCGCCAGCGGCGTCGGCAAGACCTACCGGCGGCGTCCGGTGGTGCGCAACGTCTCGGTCTCGGTCAACCGGGGCGAGGCGGTCGGCCTGTTGGGCCCCAACGGCGCGGGCAAGACCACGACGTTCTACATGATCGTCGGCCTCGTCAGTCCGGATACCGGGTCGATCCACCTGGACGGCACCGACATCACGACGCTGCCGATGTACCGCCGCGCCCGATTGGGCATCGGATATTTGCCGCAGGAGGCGAGCGTCTTCCGGGGCCTGAACGTCGAGCAGAACATCATGGCCGCGCTGGAGGTCATCGAACCCGACCTGTCGACACGGCGTTTGATGCTGGATGAGCTTCTGGGCGAGTTCGGCATCGGGCATTTGCGCCGCACGCCGGCTTTGGCGCTGTCGGGGGGCGAGCGGCGGCGGGTGGAGATCGCCCGCGCCTTGGCGACCCAGCCCGCCTATATCCTGCTGGATGAGCCGCTGGCCGGCATCGATCCCATCGCCGTCAGCGAGATCCGCGATCTGGTGAAGCATTTGAAGGACCGCGGCATCGGCGTGCTGATCACCGACCATAACGTCCGAGAAACGTTGGAGATCATCGATCGCGCTTACATCATGCACGACGGTCAGGTGCTGATGGAGGGGACGCCGAAAGAGGTCGTCGCGAACGAGGACGTCCGCCGCGTGTATTTGGGGGAGCGGTTCAGCCTGTGATGAAGCCCGGTTGGATGGGCCCGCCATGCGTCCGGTCCGGGCCAAAGGACATGCGCCCTTTGACTCCGAACCCAACACATCACACGAAGCATCAATGGACAGAGTTGTCAGACCGGCCATCCATTGATCGGGTGTGTGGCCGCGATTTAACCGCCGCCGCCGCCCGGCGCACTGCCGTTGTTGACGTCATAAGCGTTGCCGTTGCGGAACCAACGCACATACACCGTCTTGTCGGCACAGGGCGAGGGTCCGCTCAGATTGCCCAACGTCATCGCCAGGGCGCCATTCGGCTGCACCTGCCCTTCGACCGTTCCGGTGCGTTGGGCGCCGCCCATCTCCTTCGCATCCAGATGAAAGCGATGATCGCCGGTGCCGGTATAAGTTCCGTTGACGCGCCAGATGTCCTTCATGCCGGATTGCGAGACGAAGCCGGACAGGGATTTGTTCGGACCGACCACGACATGCCAATCCAGCGCCGGACATTCGCCGACGGCGTTCGAATGGGTGGAGTAGACCATCCCCTCGGTCGGCACGACGCGGGCATCCTCGGCCAGGGCCAGACGCGGCAGGGCGCCGGTCAGCAGCGCGCCCGCGAAGGCGGCGGCGGCGATTGTCTTCTTGTTCATTGGGTCTTTTCCTTTTTCATGACTGATGATCAACGTCGTCAGCTTCAAACCGCCAGCGCGGTGGCTGATCGAAAGCGGTGACTTTTGGTTTATCCGCCGGTGAAGGCTCGCGGCAGTCCGGCGCATTAGGGCCGGGTTACAGGGTTTGAATGATAAAGACCGACAATGGTTCCTTAAAAATGCGCAAGCGGACGTCCATTTCATCGTTCGGTCATCTGGCGCCGTATCTGGCGCCCTCTCTGGCGTCCCCTCTGGAGTCCCCTCTGGCGTCCCCTCTGGCGTCCCCTCTGGCGCCCTCTCTGGCGCCCTCTCTGGCGCCCTCTGGCCGGAAGGCTTTTAAATTGCGATATTGTAATAAAAATCACCCGCTGGAGGGTTTCCGCCCAGGGGCGTGTATGCCACCGCTGATCAGGGGGTGCCGGACGCGGCGATTAACACCGTCGGGAACCGCGCGCGCGCGCGCCGTGGCCCGTCCATGAGCGGCAAACCCGACACCGCGACGACGCGCGCCCTGTTGGGCCGGCTGTGGCGCGAGCACATCAGCCGTTACCGGCCCGCGTTGGTACTGGTGCTGATCTTGAGCGTGGCGATGGCGGGGGCGACGGCGTTGTATCCGCTGGTCTTGCGCTATGCCGGCATTCTGTATGCGGGCGCCGATATGCGGATCGCGTGGCAGATCCCGCTGCTGGTCGTGCTGGTCACGCTGCTGAAGGCCATCACTCAGTATTTCCAGGCGGTGCGGGCGCAGGATCTGGTGTTGCGGGTCATCCGCGATCTGCAGGACCGGATGTTCGCGCATCTGACCCGGACCGACCTCGCGCGGATCGAGCGGGAGGCGCCGGCCCAACTCGCCACCCGCTTCACCACCGACGCCACCGCGATCGGCGGCGCGTTGGGCCGCGTCGTCAATGGCGCGGCGGATGTGGTGACCGTGATCGGCCTGGTGGGGTCGATGATCTACATGGACTGGCTGCTGTCGCTGCTGTCGGCGGTGCTGTACCCGATCGCCGCCGTGCCGATCCAGCGCATCGGCAAGCGGGTGCGCCGCGCCTCCGGCGGGATGCAGGAGACGATCGGCGCCACCGCCGCGTTGTTGAACGAGAGCTTCGCGCAGGCCCGGACGGTGCGCGCCTATGGGCTGGAGACGGCGGAGACGACGCGCGCGGCCGGCGCGTTCTCGGCGCTGTACCGCACCATGCTGAGCATCACCAAAAGCCGGTCGCGCGTGGAGCCGGTGCTGGAGGTTTTGGGCGGCATCGCGGTCGCCTCGGTGGTCGCGTTCGAGGCGTGGCGCGCCACCGTGTCCGACCACACCTTGGGCGATTTCGGCGCTTTCGTCGCGGCGTTGCTGTTGGCGGCGCGGCCATTGCGGGCGTTGGGGTCGTTGAACGCGGCGTTGCAAGAGGGGTTGGCGGGTCTGGCGCGGGTGTTCGCGGTGATCGATGAGCCCGCGCGCATCCAACAGGCCGCCGGCGCGGTGGCTCTGCCGCGCGGTCCGGGCCAGGTGCGGTTCGACGCGGTGCGCTTCGTCTACGGCGACGGGCGAATCGGGCTGGATGGGCTGAGTTTTGAGGCGCTGCCGGGTCAGACGATCGCGCTGGTGGGTCCCTCGGGGGCCGGCAAGTCGACGGCTCTGGCGTTGATCCCGCGGTTGCACGACGTCTCCGGCGGGTGCGTGTCGATCGACGGGATGGATGTGCGCGGGCTCACGTTGGGCAGCTTGCGCGACGCCATCGCCTATGTGGGTCAGGACGCGCTGCTGTTCGACGATACGGTGGCGGCCAATATCGCGATGGGGCGGCCGGGGGCGGCGCGGTCCGAGATTGAGGCGGCGGCGGCGGCGGCTCAGGCGGCGGGGTTCATCGCCGCGTTGCCTTTGGGATACGAGACGATCGTCGGCTCGGGCGGCGGGCGGTTGTCGGGCGGGCAGCGGCAGCGGATCGCTCTGGCGCGGGCCTTGCTGCGCGATCCCCGGGTGTTGCTGTTGGATGAGGCGACCAGTGCCCTGGATGCCGAGAATGAGGCGGCGGTGCAGGTCGCGCTGGCCCGGTTGCGGGCGGGGCGGACGACGATCGTGATCGCGCATCGGCTGTCCACGGTGCGGGACGCCGATCTGGTGGTGGCGATGGACATGGGCCGCGCCGTGGAGATGGGCACGCATGAGGGGTTGCTGGCGCGGGATGGATTGTATGCGCGGCTGGTGCGGACGCAGTCGTTGGGGGCCGCGGCATGAGGCTGGGATGGTGATGAAACATCACGATTTATCGTCGATTTTTGGTGTGATGCGAGAGAAAACACCGATGGTACGACGTGAGCGCCGGGATCTCAGACCGTGATCGGTTCAGGTTGACCCGATCACGGTCTGAATTTTGCCCTGACGAGGGCGATTCACGTTTGAGGTTGACGTCAACCTCAAACGATCGCGCTCTAGCACGGTTCTTGCATATGAAACCTGCGAAACCAGTTGACCCCGCCCCCCTCGGGCCGGTAAGTCCATGGGAATGGCGCTTGGCCCACGACTAGACCTTCGGCAGAGTCAAACACTGGTGATGACCCCGCAACTGCGGCAGGCCATCCAGCTTTTGCAATATTCCAACGTCGAAGTCACCAATTTCATCGAGCGGGAGCTGGAGAAGAACCCGCTGCTGGAACGCGACGAAAGCCCCGACGCGCCGATCGGGGAGCGTGCCGCGCTGGATCAGATCACCCCGCGTGGGGAGGCGCCGGCCGACGCGGTTCAGGCCTCGCAGGCGCAGACGCTGCCTTCGGAGCAGGCGAGCCCGCTCGATAACGCCCATGCCGAGGAATACGACCCCGGCGGGGCCGGCGATGGGGCGCCCTCCATGGGGTCGTTCGAGGGGCGCGGCGGGAATTTGTCCTTTTCCGGGGACGATCGCACGATCGAGGACATGGCGGATGAAAGCCCGCCGTTGCGCGAGCATCTGGGCGAGCAACTGCGGCTGAGTTTCCGCGATCCGGTCGACCGGATGGTCGGCGCGCATCTGATCGCGCTGCTGTGTCCGGCGGGACGGTTGACCGCCGATCCGGCCGCGATCGCGCGTGCGATGGGGCTGCCTCTGGCGCGGGTCGAGGCGGTGCGCGGCATCATGATGCGGTTCGACCCCACCGGGCTGTTCGCGCGCGATTTACGGGAGTGTCTGGGCGTACAGCTGGCCGATCGGAACCGGCTGGATCCGGCGATGCAGGCTTTGCTGGACAATCTGGAGCTGCTGGCGCGGCGCGATTTGCGCGGTCTGATGAAGATTTGCGGCGTCGACGCCGAGGATCTGACGGAGATGATCCAGGAGATCCGGGCGCTGGACCCCAAGCCCGGTGCCACCTTCGACGCCGAGCCGGTGCGCGCCATTATTCCCGATCTGCTGATGCGCGCGGTGCCCGGCGATGCGTGGTTGATCGAGTTGAACCCCGACACCATGCCGCGGGTGCTGGTGAACGAGGGCTTGCACGCCCGCGTCACGCCCAAGGCGAACAAGGCGGACCGGGTGTTCCTGGCCGAGCAATTGGCGAGTGCCAGTTGGCTGGTGCGGTCCTTGCAACAGCGCGCGCAGACGATTCTGAAGGTCGCGGCCGAGATTATGCGCGCCCAGGATGGGTTTTTGAGACAGGGGGTGGCGCATTTGCGGCCGTTGATTTTGCGTGACGTGGCCTCCGCCGTTGAGATGCATGAGAGCACGGTCAGCCGCGTGACCTCCAACAAGTATATCGCCACGCCGCGGGGGATGTTTGAGCTGAAATATTTCTTCACGACGTCGATCGGCGCGACGGATGGGGGCGAGGGTCACAGCTCGGAATCGGTGCGCCATCGCATTCGCCAATTGATTGAGGCGGAGAAGCCCGAGGCGATTTTGTCTGATGACCAGCTTGTCACGTCGTTGCGTAAGGAAGGTGTGGACATCGCGCGGCGAACGGTGGCCAAATACCGGGAGGCGATGCACATCCTGAACTCGGTGGGCCGCCGGCGGGTCAAGACGGTACCCGCGTGAGTCAAGGCCCTTTTTGGGCCGGGATTTGGTGCCGTTCTTGCCGCTCCTGTGGGTTCGGAGGAACGTTGTCACATGCAAATCACGGTTTCCGGTAAACAGGTTGAACTGTCGGATGCGTTGCGGGAGCGCGTGTCCACCGAACTGTCTGACATCACCGGCAAATATTTTGAACACGCGCAGGAGGCGCGCGTGACATTCGGGCGTTCGCGATTGGGGTTTTCCTGTGGGATCGATTTGCACGCGGGCCGCGGGCTGACGTTGCGGGGCGAGGCGGAGGCGGCGGATGCTTATATCGCGTTCGATAAGGCGGCGGTGCATGTGGGCAAGCGATTGCGACGGTACCGGCGGCGGGTGAACGAGCATGCGCGCGATCTGGCGCACCGCAAGCGGCCGGATTCGGCGCGGCAGCTGACCCTGGCGGCGGAGGCCGAGGATCACGATGAGAACATACCGGTGGCCGCGGCCGCGGGACCGGCGGTGATCGCCGAGATGAAGATGGAAATCTCGCATTTGTCGGTCAGTGAGGCGGTGATGCGGATGGAGCTGGCGGATCACCCGGTGATGATGTTCCGGGACGTGAACTCGGGCGTGTTGAACGTGGTTTACCGGCGCCCGGATGGGCATATCGGGTGGATCGACCCGGGGGTCTGATGGGCGGTTAGCCGGTGCGGGCGGCGAGGGTCCGCGCCGGGTCTTGTCCGGTTGCGGCGTGGGCCTGGGGTTGCGGGGTGGTTGGACGGGGTGGTGCTGGCGGGGTTTCGGGTTTCGCGGGCTCGGGTTGGGCTGGTTCGGTTTGCGCAGGTTCGGGTTGGGCGGGTTCGGTTTGCGCTGGTTCGGGGGGCGCGGCGGTCCGGGCTTTGGCCCGCGCGGTGCGATGGGCGCGGATTTCCTTGGCGGCGGCGAGATGGGCGCGGCCCAGTGCAATGACCTGCTGACGGAGTTTGTAGGCTTGCTGGGGCGTTTCGGCGGTGCGGGCGTCCAGCACGGCGTCGGTCATCATCGCGATCATCGCGGCGGCGTGGGTCGCCAACTGCACCTCAGTGCCATCCTCGGGCTCATAGGCGGCGATTTGGTAGGAGGCGGCCATGGCTTTCTCCTGGTGGGGTTTATCCGGCCAATTGGGATCGTTGGTGAGGGCGGTCACCATGCGATGGGTCAGGACGGGGTAGATATTCTGGTAGTCGGACGGGGTGATCATGGGATGATATCCTCAGAATTTAGATATATATTCCTTGTTATAGATCACGCGTCAAGGGATTTATACTTGTGACACCGCCGGGGTTCGATATGGCGCTGGTGCGGGGGATGATCGTGGCGGGGGAGGCGCCGCCGGCGGCGTGGCGGCCGTTCATCATCGACCTCAATCTGTTCGGCGACGATGAAATGCCGGTTGCGGTGCCGGATCCCGGGGTGTTGCGGGTTCTGACGGCGTTGCGGTCGTTCGATTGCTGGGGGACGGATTTGGCGGATCTGTCGGCGCTGTCGGGGCTTGTTTCGCTGGAGCGGTTGATTTGCGGGGAGTCTGGGGTGACGGATCTGGGGCCTCTGGCGGGGATGGTTTCGTTACGGGAGTTGGATTGTTCGTATAGCGGGGTTTCCGACATTGGGCCGTTGCGCGCGGCGGTGGGGCTGCGGTCGTTGCGATGTTCGGATACGCGCGTGGCGGATCTCGGGCCGTTGGCGGGGATGCCTGGGCTGGCGCGGCTGTATTGCGGGGATACGGGGGTCGTGGATCTGTCGCCGCTGACGGGGTTGGGGGCGATGGAGGTGCTGGAGGTGTCGCGGACTTCGGTGCGGGATGTGTCGGCGCTGCGGGGGATGAC
>JAYVXQ010000165.1:0-5969 GCA_043785025.1 Acetobacteraceae bacterium | reverse complement strand
TGGGCGTGAATCACTGGGCGTGAATCACTGGGCGTGAATCACTGGGCGTGAATCGCGCGATGGCAAGTCCGGCTCGGTCTCACGCCCGCCCGGTCTTGCCCAAAAGCCCGCCAAGGGTGCTGAATGACCGATCGCGGCGCGGGAGACGATCGAATGGACAACGAGCTCGACATCTATCGCAAACAGGGGTTCGCCACACCCATGGGTATGGGAAAAACCCCCGCCGTGCTGGTGATCGACTTCGTCCACGGCTTCACCGACCCGGCCCATTTTGGCGGCGGCAACATCGCCGCCGCGATCTCGCGCACCACGGCGTTGCTGGCGCTCGCCCGCGCCCGATATTGGCCGGTGGCCCATACCCGCGTCGTCTTCGCCGATGACGGCGCTGACGCCAACGCCTTCGCCCTGAAAGTCCCCGCGCTGCTAACCCTGACCGAGCACAGCCCGCTCTCCCAGATCGTCCCGGAATGCGCCCCCGTGCACGGCGAGGCCGTCTTTCGAAAACGCCACGCCAGCGCCTTCTTCGGCACCGACCTCGCGAGCTGGCTCGCGTTCCGCCGCATCGACACCCTGCTGATAGCGGGCTGCACCACCAGCGGCTGCGTGCGCGCCAGCGTGATCGACGCCTCAGCCTATAATCTCCGTCCGATCGTCATCACCGATTGCGTCGGCGACCGCGTACTGGGCCCGCATGAGGCCAACCTGTTCGACATGGGCCAGAAATACGCCGACCTGATGACCCTGGACGCGCTGCGCAACGCGAACGCGCCCGCGTGACATCGCTTTCCCCCCGCCTCGCCGGCGAGCACTTCGCCCTCCACACGGCCAATACACGCTTCACCGACCTGCCCGAGGCGGCCATCCGCGCGGCCAAAATCTTTATCCTCGACAGTTTCGGCGTCGGCGTCGCCGGAGGCACCGCGCTGGGTGCCAGCCAACTGCGCGACGCCGCTTTGTCCTGGGGCAGCGGCGCGGATGCCGCCGTCTGGGGCACCGGAATGCGCCTGCCCGCCCCCAACGCGGCTTTGGTCAACGCGTTCCAGATGCACAACCAGGAATACGATTGTGTGCATGAAGGCGCCGTCCTCCACCCCATGGCCACCATCTTGCCCGCCGCCATGGCATGGGCTGACCGAACCGGCGGTGTCCGCGGCACCGATCTGCTGACCGCCGTCGCCATCGGCGTGAACATCTCCACCGGCTTAGGTGTCGCCACGCGCTCTGGCCTGCGCTTCTTCCGGCCCGCGACCACGGGAGGCTTCGGCGCCGCCGCCGCCGTGGCCCATCTCGCCCAGATGAACCCGGAAAAGGTGCTGTCCACCTTCGGCCTGCATTACGCCCAATCCAGCGGCACCATGCAGCCCCATGTCGAGGGCAGTATCGCATTGCCCATGCAGGTCGGCTTCAACAGCCGCGCCGCTTTGTCCGCCGTCGACCTCGCTGGCATTGGCCTGACCGGCCCGCGCGATGTGTTCGAAGGTCCGTTCGGCTACCTGCGTTTGTTCGAGGGCGAATGGGACCTGACCGGCGTCCTGGCCACGCTCGACGAGACCTGGCGCGTCACCGAACTGAGCCACAAACCCTACCCCGCCGGCCGCGGCACCCATGGCGGGATCGAGGGTGTCATCGTTCTGCGCGAACGGCATCGCTTCGTCGCCGCCGACATCGCCCATATCACCGTCGTCGGCCCGCCCTTGATCGCCCGCCTGTGCGGCCGGCCCGCCACACCCGGGATGACGCCAACCCACGCGCGGCTCAGCACCCCCTTCACCATCGCGCAAACGCTGCTGCATGGCGTGATCGACCTGACCCATTACCGGGGCGCCGCCTTGCACGACACGGAGGCGCTGGCCCTCGCGGCGAAAGTGGAGGTCGTTACCGACGGTTCCACCGACCCGAACGCGCTGGCGCCGCAAAGCGTGTCGGTATTGTTACATAATGGCACCGAACACATGTGGCGCGCCACGGAAATGCTCGCCAGTCCGGCGCGCCCCTTGAGCCGTGATCAGCATATTTCGAAGTTTCATCGGTGTTGGGACTTTGCGTCGGAGGCTTTGGACCAGGATCGGCGGGATCGGTTGATCGAGATGGTGGATGGGTTGGAAATGATGGAGGATGTCCGGGGGTTGAGCGATCAGACGCGGGTATGATGGATCGTGTCATTGGAATAATATCAGTTTGATACAAACACTCGCTAAAACCATTGTATACCTGGGTTTCGGAGAAATCCAGGTATACGCGCCCAGGGTTGGTGTGGCGGCGGGCGCAAAACCAAAAGGATACCCGGATTTCGGAGAGATCCGGGTATCCACCCTTGATATCACCTACCGCTTTGATGAGTTGGGCAACCGCGTGCACCTCTTCATCCGCCACCCGATCGAGTTCGTCAATCAGCACGACGACGGCGCATTTCGCCCTCGCGATCTTTTGCTCAAGGGCGCGCCGCTCTGCTTCAGGCGTCTGAGAGTCTGTCCGGAAAGATAGCCGAGTGATTTCAATGCCTTATCGAAATTGCTAAAACGAAACCATGGGATGCTTTCTCGAGGAAATCTTCGAATTTGTTGGCGCATCGGAGTCGGGTGGGACCTGCTAATGCCATGGAATAGCGGGGTTAACTTTCCCGACAGACACTTAGATTTAGGTTCCCGCGCGTTTGAGCGTGAAGTGCAGGCCGCACTGTCCATCGGTAACAGTAGCCTGGATGACGGTGCCGTTGTAGGTGCCGGTGAGTTGCACGTTTTGCAACGATCCGGTGACGGTGCCGTTGCTCAGGACGGACGCCTGGATGTACTGATTTTCCCAGGGATAAAACAACACGCCGCTCCGCACCTGCATCGCGCTATGGATGCGCGGTCTTGGGCAATTGCGGCGCAGGGCCTGAAACCTCGTCGCCGTGCCGGTGTAGTCGCCGTCGGCGGAGCCTAGGGGGACGCCGCCGCCGGTGCAGGCGGTCAGGCTGGAGAGCAGGGCCAGGGATCCCAGGAAATGAACTAGGGTCACGTATGATTTGCCTTTCAAGTCATAAACTTTTGCGAAGGGGCTTTGCCCCTGGCCCCATCAGGAGGTTCTACCTCCTCATGGGCCTCCCCATGGGCCTCCTGAACCTCCGCCAGGGACAGGGTCCCTGGACCGCCATCCAACAGAACAATATCAACGTAGTTGGTGTTGTAGGTTGTGGCGCCGCAGGGGGCGGATCGGTCCGCGGTTACGGCGTTGGCGCAGCCTTTGGTGTCGGTGCCGGTCGCGTCGGGGGTGAACCAGGCGCCCTCTTTGATCGAAACGACACCTCGGGCGATGCGGTCGGTGATGAAGACCGGCAGAAGCGTCGCGCCGTGCTCGTTGAAGATTCTGACGGTTTGGCCTTGGGTGATGCCGCGCGCGTTGGCGTCGTCCGTGTGCATCCAGATGTCGTCGGGATCGACCCTGGCGAGGCCCGGTTGGTTGCCGTGCGTGGAATGAGTTCTCGCCCGGGACTTGGGCGAGCATAGCATCAAAGGGTAAGCGTCCGTGGGACCTGGGGGGGCGATCCAGGTCGGAATCGGCGGCATCACGCCGAGACCGTAATAATCCGGCTTACCCGCCATGGAGGTCGAATAGATTTCGATTTTTCCGGTGGGGGTTTTGAAGCGGTGTAAATCGGGCTCGCGGATTTGCGCCGCGAAGGCGACGGCGTCTTTTGGTTTCGGGAAACGGGCGACGCCCTGATCGTGAAAGGCGTCGAAATCGTCGATCACGCCGCCGGAGAATTCCCGCAGCCATTCCATTTCGGTCTTGCCATTATACCCCTCGATGCCCAGGCGTTCGGCCAGATCGGTGAAGATGTCGATGTCGTGACGGCATTCATACATCGGCTCGATCGCCTGGCGCATGAAGATCGCGTAGTGACCCGCACCCGACCAGGGGACATGGATGTCGTTGCGCTCCCAGAATGTGGTCGCCGGCAGCACGATGTCCGCCATGCGCACCGTGGGCGTCAGGAAATGATCCTGTCCCACGATGAACTCCACCCCGTCGAGGGAGGCGGCGATCTTCGCCGCGTTCGGGGCCTGGTTGAACAGGCCGCCGCCGGCGGAATAAATCAGCTTGATGTCGGCGGGGTAGCCGCCCGCCGTGCCGCGCGCCAGCAGATCGGCGAGCAAGGGGGCGGAGACGCGCGCACCCGTGGCGTTCTGGCCGATCGCGAGGGATTTGATCGACCCACGTCCGGTCGCGCCGTTGCTGACGCCCGAGTTGCCGCCGGCGATGCCGACATTGCCGGTGATCGCGGCGAGAGCATAAGCGGCGCGGTGGAACTGCTCGCCGTACAGCGTGCGGCCGGGGGCGTAGCCGGTTTGCAGCGCGGCGGGCTTGCTGGTGGCGAATTCGATCGCGAGGCGGCGGATCGTTTCGGCCGGGATGCCGGTGATCTCCGCCGCCCATTCCGGGGTTTTATCGATCCCGTCGGACTCGCCGAACAAATACGCGCGATAGGAGGCGCCCGCGGGCACCTCGGTTTCATCGAAGCCGTGCACGAAACGATCGCAGAACGCCTGATCATGCAGGCCCAGATTGACGATTTCCCGGGTCATCGCGATCAGCGCGGCGGCGTCGGTGGAGGGGCGGATGAAAATATGCTCGTCGGCCAACTGCCGGCTGGTCATGGTTTGCCGGGGATCGACGCAGACGATTCTGGTGCCGTTCTGCTTCGCGTGTTTCAGATACGGCATCGTTCCGGTCCCAAAGGTCCCGTCGCCGGGGCTCCATCCCCACATCAGAATGAATTTCGAGTTGATGTAATCGGTGGGCTCGCGGCCCGAGGATTTATATTCGGAACCGTAGGTCATGCGGACCGAAAAAATCTCCGCCTCGGCCGACATGTTCGACCATAATTCGGTGCAGCCGCCGAACATGTTCAAAAAGCGTTGCGCCGCGACGCGCCCATGCAGCATCGATTGCGAGCCGGAGCGGGAGCCGTCCAGGATCGCGGCGTTGCCGTAGGTTTCGCGCACCCGCAGCATCTCGCGCGCGACGGTGTCCAGCGCTTCGTCCCACGTGATCCGCGCGAACTGGCCGGAGCCGCGCGGGCCGGTGCGGCGCATCGGGTATTGGATGCGGTCGGGATGGTAGGTCCGCTCGATCTGGCCGACGCCGCGCGCACAGGCGGGCAACGGCGGATGCTCGGGGTTCCAGCGCCGCATGTCCGTGCTGATGCGGGTGATGCGGCCCTCCGTGACATGCGCGTTGACGACGCAGCGGCCGCCGCAATTATGGCCGCAGGTGCTGGTGACGACGGTTTCGCCCGCGCGCGTCCCGGGGCGGGGGGCTTCGTAGAGCGTGTGCGCCCGGAGACCGGGATGGTGATCAGGCAAAAGCCGGTCTCCTTCTGAAAATCAACCCACGAAGACGGGCATGATATCTTTCGCGAACCATTCCAGTTGTTCCAGACACATCGCCAACGGCAAGCCCAAAGGTTGGACGACGGTGGCGCGGGTGAGACCGGGGTAGCGCTCTTCCAACGCCTTTAACCGGCCGATGATGTCATCCGGCGTGCCCGCGAGGAAGCCGCCAGCGGCAACCCGGCGTTCACCGGAGTGCCGGGATAGCCGGCATTCTCCATGTTGATATGGCCGGCGTGGGAGCAGTCGAATTGCGTCATCATGGCGTTTCCTTTGGTTTCGGGCTTGGACACGCATTTTGATCGCATCGTAAGCGGCGCGGACCGGTTGGCAACTCCGGCCTGCCGGCGCGATATCCCGCGATGCGTCATTTCATGAAAAATCAGGGGGTTGTTCAGAAATACGCAGCAACAATCCTTGAATTCCCCCGCCCCCCCCAACGGATTACATAGGCTGCGGGTCAGGGCCTTCTTCCGGCCCGGAGCCTGAGTTTGACGCGGGATATCAGCCGATGAAACCCACCATGGCCCATGTGACGCCCGACATCGTGTCGCCGTTCTGGACGCAGCGGACCCTGAAAGCGCGCATTCCCTG
>JAYVXQ010000164.1:0-6002 GCA_043785025.1 Acetobacteraceae bacterium | reverse complement strand
CCATGCCCGACGGCCCCATATCGACCTTGGTCTGGAAGATGACGGCGCCGGTCACCGGCTTGCCGTCAGGAATGTGTGTCAGCCTGACGGTCACATCGGTCAGATTTTTGCCTGCCGGTTGCGCCTGAACAACCTCGAAGCGGTAATCCTTGGCGGCGGCATGCGCGGGCGCGGCAAGGCGAAGCATCGTCAGCACGGACACCAGTGCGGCGCCCGCTGAAAAGCGGAGGAGAGTCATGGTGAAGTCCTATCTGGTCCGCCGCGATAAGGCGGCGTATGCGCCTGGTTCGGTCCGATGCTTCAACACCGGGCCGGCCGGATCAATTCGCGCGGCTTTACGGCGCGGGTGCCGACACCGGCCGCTTGGTCAATGCCCGCGTTGCGCGACAAAGCAGCGGAGCGCGGAACCGTCCTTCGGGACGGCCGCCGCGTTCAGATCAGACGGATAGGAGGTCGGAGATCGGGAGCGCGGATGCTTCCATCGGTCATCTCGTTGGTCGTCCAGTGATAGGACACCGGAAACCATGCCCGGTGAACGACCAGTTGAGGATTGGGAACGGTGACGCCAATCATGAAAATGCAGCCGAGATCGGTCATGCAGGCGCGATTCATGCCCTTGCAGGGCATCGGCGCACTGTCCGGGTTGCCGTCATGGGCGATCATTGCCATGTCCGTTCTCATGTCCATGCCTGTGGGCACGGCGACAGCCGGCATGACCTGCGACATCGACGCGCTGAAGAATGCGACGGCGAGTAGGATGGCGAACAGACGCCGTAGGAGACAAAGTGTCATGATAACCATGCCTAATCTTCCGGGTCAGAAGGTTCAAGCGCATTCTCGTACAGGGCCGATATCGTAGCAGCTGGCCCGCGATATTGACGGCAACTGTATCGGCAAGGGCGATATGCGCACCCAGATGGAACAGACATTCCAGAACCTCGACCGGTGCCCGCGGGCGGCCGGCGCGACCTGGGCGGATGTCGTCAAGACGAACACATACGTCGCAGACGTCGATGAATTTCAAAAGTGCGCCGATGTTCGCATGCGCGATTTTGGCGCGGCGACGCCGACCAGTACGACGGTCGGTGTCACGCGACTCGGGGGGCCGGATTTCATGGTTGAGATCGAAGCCGTCGCCATCGTCAACGAATGATGGCAGCGGGCCATTCATCCCAGGCATACTCGGGATTGATCACATCGCCTTCGCCGCCCAGGACCTGGCGGCCTGTGAGTTCTACAACAGGCTGTTCGGCGCCCGCACGCATCTGGATTATGCGCCGGGCGAGAAGAGTCTGGTACTCCAGATCGCGCTGGGCGGCGCGTTGCTCAGCCTCCACCAGGCGGGCAACGATCTTGCGCTGGTCGCGCGACATCCGGTTATCGGTGGCGCCGTTATCTGCCTGCGTTGGTCGGGGAGTATCGAAAGCGACAAGGTCCACTGCGCACGCATGGAATAGCGATCGTCGACGGGCCGTCGCGGCGGCGCACGGCCGATGGGCTTCCGGCGCTTTCGATCTATTTCCGCGATCCGGACGGTAATCTGCTGGAGCTTATGACGGTGGACGGGAGCGCAACTAATTGATTTAATAGGGAAATTTTCGGTATTTAGCATAAGATGAATTCCCCAACAAATGGCATTAAATGCTACATAGAGTTGGCGGCCCTGTGCAAATGTCGGAGGGCGAACAGAACGTGACCTCGATCTGCTTCGCGCTCGTCTTCTTGGGGCAGGATGACAGCCGTCGCCAATCTTCATCAAGATTGCGTCAGCGCCTCTTTTGCATGCCGATGGACAGGCTCGCGTGGTTCATCGGCGTTCAGCTTCTGATCCTGGGCGCGCTGTGCTGTTTCACGCGGGTGGATTGGAAAGTCTTGTTCGACAATCGGAAGCTTGTCTGGCTGTCAAATATCTAGACTTTCCCGGCGTCGGCCTTTGCCTGGAACTGGTCGTAGGCCTCGATGGCCTGGGCCGCATACATTACGGACGGCCCAGACCCCATGTAGATCGCCATGCCCATCGTCTCCATGACTTCGTCGCGCGTGGCGCCCTGGCGGACGGCGGACTCCGCATGAAATGCAATGCAGGCGTCGCACCGTACGGCGACAGAGATGCCGAAGGCAATGAGTTCCTTGGTTTTCGGATCCAGGGCCTTGCCATCCATCGCGGCGTGGGCGAGCAAACTGAAACTTTTCATCACCTCCGGAAGACCGGTGCGCAGTTCCTTAAGCGGGCCTGATAAGCCCGCGGCCATTTCAACCCAATTATCGTGCATGAGGTTCCTCCCAAAAGTTTGAGCGATATGCGATTTGTTGAACCCGGCCTATGGCCGCGGCGTCGCGGCTTTAGCCATCTCCGGCCTGGTAAGAATTAGGCGGTTCAAACCGCTGAATGCCACCATTCCCGCCAGCATCGCGGCGACGAAGACCAGCACTCGCCATCCGCCGAAGCCGATCGACGCCAAGGCGGGTCCCGGGCAGAACCCGGCGAGGCCCCATCCAATCCCGAACATTACGGCACCGGAGACAAGGCGCACATCAACCTGAGACTTTGCCGGCATCGAGAAAGCCGGCGCATAGAGCGGCAACCGGCGGCCGCGCCCGACGGCGAAGCCCAGAGCCGCGACAGGAATCGCGGCCAACATAACGAGAGCCAGGCTCGGGTCCCAGTGCCCCGCGAAATCGAGGAAGCCGAGAACCTTCGCCGGGTTAATCATCCCCGATACGGTCAGTCCCAAACCAAACAGAAGGCCCGACACGAGGGCCACGAGCAACGGCATGATGTCATCCTCCAACGACATGACGGGTGATAAACACGGTCGCGACGCCTGCCGCGATGAACAACCCGGTCGCCGTGATCGAACGGAACGACAAACGCGCAATTCCGCAGACACCGTGGCCACTGGTGCAGCCACCGCCCAGACGCGTGCCGAAGCCAACCAGCAGGCCACCGGCGACGAGCACGGCCGGGCCAGCGGCGATGGACAGGGCCGGGCCGCCTGTGGCCAGGACATAGAGCATTGGCGCCGCTATCAACCCGGCCAGGAACGCGACACGCCACCGAATGTCGTTGTCCGATGGGTTCGCCAACCCGCCGAGGATCCCGCTGATGCCGGCGATGCGCCCATCACCGACCCACAGCAATGCCGCGGCGAGGCCGATCAGCGCGCCGCCCGCGAGAGACGACCAAGGTGTAAAATTTTCCATCAGTCCTGTCCTTGTCCGCCGCCTGATCCGTCCGCGATCAGAACGCGTTCAGTGGGATTTTCAGATATTGCCGCGCGTTATTCTCGGCGGGTCGCAATTTGCCGCCACGCATGTTCACCTGGATCGCGGGAAGGATCAGCTTCGGCATGCCAAGCGTGGCGTCTCGTGCTGTCCGCATCGAGACGAACTGCTCTTCCGAGATGCCATCGTGAATGTGAATGTTATGATCGCGTTCATCGCCGACCGTCGTCTCCCAGCGGATGGCGCGGCCGTTCGGGGCGTAGTCGTGGCACATGAAAAGTCTGGTTTGCGAAGGCAGGGCCAGAACCCGCCTGATGGAACGGTAAAGCGCTCTGGCGTCCCCGCCGGGAAAGTCGGCGCGTGCCGTTCCACCGTCGGGCATGAACAGCGTATCGCCTACAAAGGCCGCATCACCAACGACGTGGGTCATGCAGGCTGGCGTATGCCCGGGAGTATGCAGGGTGATAACCGTCATGCCGCCAATGGAATACGTGTCGCCATCCGTAAAAAGACGATCGAACTGGCTGCCGTCGCGGCGAAACTCGGTTCCCTCGTTAAAGACCTTTCCAAAGGTGTGCTGTACGACGGTGATCTGTTCGCCGATCCCGATCTTGCCGCCCAACGCTCCCTGGATATAGGGCGCGGCCGAGAGGTGGTCGGCATGCACATGGGTTTCGATGACCCATTCGAGCGTCAGGCCGCGCTCACGGATATGACCGATGACAATGTCCGCTGACAGGTGGCCGATGCGGGCCGCCGCATAGTCAAAGTTCATGACGCTGTCGAATACGGCGCACGCGCTGGATAAGGGATCCTTCACGATATAACTTATCGTGCTGGTTTCGCCGTCAAAAAATGGTGTGACAACGGGCGCGATCGACAAGTTTGCGACGTTCAGAACGGGTCGCATGGAGAGTCCTCCTGACTACTGGCAGTCAACTGCACGGCCCGCCAACGGGCGTTATCGACAACGTCCCGTGGGCATCACTGATGCGCCGTTTTGGCGCCACGACGCCTAATGTCAACGACCGGTTTTCGCGAGCGCCGACGTCATTAAACACCTGGCGAAGCATCTCGCTAACTTTGGTCGCGGCTTCCGCGAGCTTCGGGTTTTCGAGGGCCGCCATTGAGGCGAAGGGATCAACCGCGGACACCTCGACCTTACCGCCATCGCGTTGTTGAACGATGGCGTTGCAGGGCAGCATGGTCCAGATCCTGTCCTCGGCCAGCAACACCTGGTAGGCCATCGGCGGATTGCACGCCCCGAGAATCCGATAGGGCCGGAAATCAGCATCCAACTTCTTCGCGAGCGTCGCTTGCACGTCGATCTGTGTAAGTACTCCAAAACCGTGTCGTGCCAGCGCATCAGTGGTAGCGGCGATTGCGGCGTCAAACGAGAGGTCGGTGATTGTTGAAAAGTGATACGCCACGTCGGGTCTCCGTTGCGGGATATTGCGCGGATCGCGGTATGAGGGCGCCACTTGCACCTTGCCTTCCGAAGCGGTTTTATCCGCTTTCGCAGCGGCCTTGAACCGCGGGTAACGGCACGGGCACATGGCGGTCCGGGCGCCGGAGCTCCCAAAAAAGCTTAATCCGTCATTGAACGGGCCAGGAGACGGTTAAAGTCAGATTAGTTCCGTCGTATGACGAGAACGACGACGACCACCACAGCCAATATGAGCAATAATTCCATTCCGCCGAACCCGCCGTAACCCCATCCCATCCCCGATCCGTTGCCACCGTTCATCAACGACGTTCTCCTAAATTACAGGGGGCCAGATTAGACCTGGCGCGGCATCGGCGGCGAAGAGCAAGCAAGGATACGACGCTCCGGCGCCAAAAAAACGCCACTGGACCAATCCGCGAATGTTTCTGGACGAAAACTGAAGTGATCGTTGCCCTGTAGCACTTCATTTTAGCCCAATGGATCAGCGGACAGGAATCGCGTTAGAAAAACCGGGTATGGATTTGCTTACTCGCCCGCCATCGCGCTAAGCCTGGGCGAATATAACTGATTTTCTCCGAAAACTGGGAATGTCGATTTGAACGGAGGCGAATTTATCGTGGATAAAACCTATTACGAAACAATTAGTTCGTAGGCTTGATCATCAATTTTTGCTGCTGTAGCATTTGTTCCATCATCAGCTGCATCGAATTCATGCGCTGCTGCATCGCGGCGATCTGCGTGCTGACGTTTGTGTCCGAAGTGGCAGCACCTTGCCGCTGCGACATCATTCCTCCAGGCTTCATACCGCCCGGATTCATACCGGCTCCTGGCAACGTTCCACCTGGCGCCATCATGCCTTTCATGGACGACATCTGCTCTTGCATCTTCGTCATATGTTCGGTCATGAGTTTTTGACGATCAACAGGTGTGGCCGCTTGCTGGGCTTGATCGACCGTACTCTGCATTTGATCGAAGCGTTGTTTGGTTTGATCTGGGTTGCTGTCCGGAACGGCGGCGTAAGCCGCCGGGACCGCCAGCGCGACGAGAGCCGACGCAAAGATCATTGGCCGAAGTTTCATTATCTTGATCCTAAACCGATCTGACGCCGGGTCGATGAGCAAAATTACTTTACGTCGCCAGAAGATGCTCCGGAAGGTTCGGAATCTACTCATAGCCACAACGGCATATCTAGGGTCAAGACTCATTAAACCCACCATGCGATGGTTGCGGCGAGATGCACGGATGCGGCAAAAACAAAAGCCAGTTTGTCATAACGAGTGGCGATACGCCTGAAATCCTTCATACGGCACCAGGAGTTCTCAATCTTGTG
>JAYVXQ010000163.1:0-18157 GCA_043785025.1 Acetobacteraceae bacterium | reverse complement strand
GCCAGGGCAGATCGAAGGACGGTCCGCCCATGGCGAATTCATGCGTCGCCAGCTTGCCCATCATCACCGTCCCGGCCTCCGCCAGCTTGGTGACAGTCACCGCGTCCTCCGTGGGAACGTTATGTTCCAGCAACTTCGAGTGCGCGGTCGTGCGGATCCCCGCCGTGTTATAAATATCCTTATGCCCAAACGGGATTCCGTCCAGCGGACCGCGCGCGGCACCCTTCATGAGCCGCGCCTCCGCCGCGCGCGCGTCAGCCAGCGCCCGATCCTCGGTCAGCAGCAGAAACGCGTGCAGCGTATCATTCAGCCGCTTTGTCCGCGCGAGGCACTCTTGCGTCAGTTCCACCGGCGATAATTTTTTCGCCGCGATCAGTTTCGCCGCCTCGGCGATCGTCGGAATCGCGCCCATCACCGGACCTCCGGGTTAAAAATCAAGCCAGGCTCGGCTTCGCGCGGCAACGGCGCCGTCACGCGCGCGACGATATCCATCAACGTCGGATATACCGCGTGCAATGTCGCCTTCTGCGCCTCATTTAACGGCAATCCAGTGCGCGCGGCCAAAGCGTCGAACGCTTCTCGTGTAATGTTATCAGGCATGTCAGCGTTTCCTCTGTTCAGGCGAATTCGGTTTCCACGGCGCGCACACAGCGCGCCATCGCCCCGGTATCCGACATGCTGACCGGAATCTCACCACTCCTGCAAGCATCCACGACGTAACGGCAGCGCGGCGCGAAGGCACAACCCGGCGGCAGCGCCGCCAAATCGGGCGGCGTGCCCGGAATTGTTTCCAGCCGGGTGCCCCGCATTCCGCCATGCACCGTCGAGGACAACAGTCCCTCGGTATACGGATGCCGCGGCGTGCGAATAATCTCCCGCGCCGTCCCACTTTCCACGAAGCGTCCCGCGTACATCACCGCGATGTGATCGGAGATTTCCGCCGCCGCGCCGACGTCATGCGTGACGAACACGATCGCCATGCCCAATTCTTCCTGCAACTGGCGCAGCAGCAACAGAATTTGAATCTGCACCGTGACATCCAGCGCCGTCGTCGGCTCATCCGCCAGCAGAACGCCTGGTTTACACGCCAAAGCCAAAGCGATCATCGCCCGCTGCCGCATCCCGCCCGACATTTCATGCGGAAAATTCTTTAACCGCCGCTCCGCCGAGGGGATTTTCACCCTCTCCAACAACTCCGGCGCCCGCTTCATCGCCGTGCGATGATCGACACTTTCGTGCTGAATAATGGTCTCGGCGATTTGTTCCCCGATCGTATAGACCGGATCGAGGGCCGCCATCGGTTCCTGAAAAATCATCGCGACGGCACCACCGCGCAATTTCGCCAGCGCCGCCGCCGGCAACCCCAAAATCTCCTGCCCGTTCACCCCTATCTTCCCGCTTACCTGGGCATATTCCGGCAGCAACCCCATCATCGCTTTCAGGCTGACCAATTTGCCCGAGCCCGACTCGCCCAGAATCGTCAGCGTCTCGCCGCGATGCAGTGCGAAGGACGCGCCGTTCACCGCCGGATTATTCATGCGGGTAGCGCCGCGCGTATTGCCGCGGATTGAGCCCCACCTGCGACAGCAGATGCTCGGCGCGATCATACGATCCCGCCCGCGCCAAAGCCCTTCTGAAGGAAGCCGGCTACGGCCCCGGCAAACCCGTCAAAGCCAAAATCATGATCTCCACCTCCGGCTCCGGCCAAATGATGCCGATCCCGATGAATGAGTTCATGCAACAAAATTTCAAAGCCGTCGGCATGGGCATCGAATTCGACGTCGTCGAATGGGGCACCATGCTCGTCGCCATCCGCGACGCGCCCACCGCGGCCTAATCTCACGGCGTCGACGGCATCAACGTCAGCCTCAGTTTCACCGATCCCGGCTCGATGTTCCGCTACTACTCCATCGATTCCTTCTCCCCCACAAACTACAACTGGGGTCATTGGGCTTCTGAGGAAGCCACCGTCATGATGCGCAAAGCGCAAGCCACGTTCAACGCGGAAGAACAAACAGCGCTGCTCGCGAAAGTTCACGCCATCGTCGTCGATGAGGCGCCGTGGCTGTTCATGGTCCACGATCTGAACCCACGCGCCATGTCGAAAAAGGTGAAAGACTTCCAGCCGGTGCAAAGCTGGTTCGTCGACCTCACCACCATCTCCATGGCCTGAAAACCGGGGGGTGTAGGCAGTCGGTAAGGAAGTGTATCGTTTAACCGCAAGGCCGATTCGGATGTTCCGCATGGGCTCCCGCGCGGAAGGCGATCTTGATGCTGAAACTCCTTGCCCTCTGGTTCCTGGCGCTGTCGCTTCACGGCGCATGGGCTGCCTCGATCGTGACCCAGTTTACGGGCAATAACGAACAATTCGTCGTCGACCACCTGTTCACCATCGTGCCCCCCGATGGCGGCGGCGCTGTCGGACCCGGCTTCGCGGTCCAGGCGAATAACGGTCAGGTCGCGTTCTACACCACCGGCTCAACCGGCGCCGTGTCCGCCCCGCTCGCCGCCGCGCCCATGACCGATCGCGCGTTCTGGACCAGCGCCGGGTTCCCCGATGTCGCGGGCGTCGGTGTCGCCGATGCCCGGGTCGCCTTCGACCCCGCGTCCGGCCGGTTCATCGTCTCGGCGATGACGCTGGAGCCCGTCGATAATCGCATCCTCCTCGCCATCTCCAACGACCAAAATCCGACCCACGGCTTCACCGCCACGTCGATCCCGGCTCAGACCGGACAATTCGCCGATTTCCCAACCCTGGCGGTGCGCGATGGCAAAGTGCTGATCGCGACCAATAATTTCCCATTATTCCAGAATCAGAGCTCGACCTCGCTCTTCGTCGTGCCGGTCGCGAGCCTGACCGGCGGAACCACAACCGGTTTGGTACGGAACGATAATTTGTCGACCGCGACCTATGGCTTCACGCTGCAAATCGGCGGCGGACCCACCGCCACCGGACCGATCACCTTCGTCGGCGCGGATTTCAACGGCGCCGCCTCGGTCCAGGTCGGCACGGTCAGTTCAGGCGGGATCGTGTCTCCCGTGGTCACCACCGTCGCCACGACGCTCAGCGGGTTTCCCAACCCGGTCACACCGCCGGGCGCCGCTTTCGCGCTCGACGCGGGCGACAACCGCATCCCCGGATCCAGCGTCCAGATCGGCGATCTGCTGTATTTCGCACAGGTCGCTCCCACGGCGGGTCCCAACGCGATCACCTGGACCGTTCTCAACGTCGTCACCGGAACGATCGCGCAAAGCGGCGTGATCTCAAGTCCTGGACTGGATTTTACGTATCCCGCGATCGCGGCGAATCCGGCGGGCGATTTCTTCATCACGTTCAACGGCCTGTCCGCCACCAGCAACATCGGCGATTATTACGTGGAATGTCACGCCACCGGTGCGATCGCGACCTGCGGTTCGCCCGTCCTGATCGCCCAAAGCCTGCTGGCCGCCTACACCAATTTCGGCGGCCCGCCGCTCAGCCGCTGGGGCGATTACAACGCGCTGGTCAACGACCCCTCCGATGCGTCACTGTTCTGGAGCTTCGTTGAACTCGCCGCCATCAATCCCGCCGATCCCAACTGCACGCTCGACCCGGGTAATTGCGGCCTGTGGACGACCGAGGTCGCCGCCCTTCGCGTCCAGGCCGCCGTGCCCGAGCCCCCGTTTCTCCCCGTATTCCTAACGTTCGGACTGGCCGGCACCGCGATTCGCCTGTCGCGCCGCCGCGCGTGACGCGAAGTTGTGATCCCGCTCACAGCGCGCCCGCCGGACCGCTGCTAAAACCCATCCTCCGCGAGCGGTTGCCCCACTTTCGAGCCGTTCCTGGAGGGTCAATTTTTTTGGCCCAGGTCAACCCGGACCTACCTTGACCCAACCTCCTCAGGGGGTTGGGTCTTTTTTCGCGCGTCCGCCGGCTTGACAATATCGTTACTTTGGGGTTGCTGCGCGCCTGATCGAGGGAGCTGAACCCTCCAAACAAGAAAAAAACCAGGGGCGCGTCCATGAGTTCTTCCAGCCTTTCTTGCGCGCGGCTCGCGCCCGCGGGACTGCTCTCGCGACAGCGTATTGTCGCCAGCGCGGGCTTCAATCGCTGGCTGGTGCCGCCCGCCGCGTTGGCGATCCATCTGTGCATTGGCATGGCCTATGGCTTCAGCGTCTTCTGGCTCCCACTCAGCAACGCCGTCGGCATCTCCGCCCCTATCGCCTGTGCCGCCGACGCCGGTGTGCTGAACGCGCTGGTCGCGACCGGGTGCGATTGGAAAGTCTCCGACCTCGGCTGGATGTATACGCTGTTCTTCGTTTTCCTCGGCTCCGCCGCCGCGATCTGGGGCGGCTGGTTGGAGCGTTCGGGACCCCGCAAAGCCGGCTTCGTCGCCGCCATTTGCTGGTGCGGCGGCCTGTGTCTCTCAGCCCTTGGAGTCTACACGCACCAGCTTTGGCTGATATGGTTGGGCTCCGGCGTGATCGGCGGCATCGGGTTGGGCCTTGGCTACATCTCTCCGGTCTCGACCCTGATCAAATGGTTCCCCGACCATCGCGGCATGGCGACCGGCATGGCGATCATGGGCTTTGGCGGCGGTGCGATGATTGGCTCCCCGTTCGCGGATCTGCTGATGAACCATTTCCGCACCGCCCATTCGGTCGGCGTTTGGGAAACCTTCCTGGTTTTGGCCGCCGTCTATTTCGTCTTCATGATGGCGGGCGCGTTCGGCTATCGCGTCCCGCCCGACGGCTGGCGTCCGGCCGGCTGGCACCCGTCCGCCGCCGACACCACGGCGATGATCACCCGCGGCAACGTCGCCTTGGAAAACGCCCATAAAACCCCGCAATTCTGGCTGATCTGGGCTGTCCTGTGCCTGAACGTCAGTGCCGGCATCGGCGTCATCGGCATGGCGTCCCCCATGTTGCAGGAAATCTTCGCCGGCGGTCTGATCGGCAAGCCGGAGGTCGCGTTCGGCGCCCTCAATCCCGCGCAGAAGAAAGAGATCGCGACGCTCGCCGCCGGCTTCGTCGGCCTGCTGTCGCTGTTCAACATCGCCGGCCGCTTCTTCTGGGCTTCGTTGTCCGACAAAATCGGCCGTAAGCTTACTTACGTCGCCTTCTTCGGTCTGGGTTTCGCGCTGTATGCGGCCACGCCCGCCTTCGCCCATGCCGGCTATTTGTTCCTGTTCGTTGGCGCCTTCTGCGTGATCTTGTCGATGTATGGCGGCGGGTTCGCCACCGTTCCCGCCTATCTCGCCGATCTGTTCGGCACCCAAATGGTCGGCGCGATCCACGGCCGATTGCTGACCGCCTGGTCCACCGCGGGCATCATCGGCCCAGTCGTGGTGAATTATATCCGCGAGGCGCAGATCGCCGCGGGTGTCCCGCGCGCGCAGGTCTATGATCGCACTTTGTACGTTTTATCGGCGATGCTGGTACTGGGCTTGATCTGCAACCTTCTGGTCCGCCCGGTCGCCGCGAAATGGTTCATGGTGCCACAAACCGCGCCCGTTGGGCCGGCGACATCACCGCCCGTGATTTCCAGTGGGGTTGGCTCCGGCGCGCTCTCGCCGGTCGCGATCCTGGCATGGGCCGCCGTTGGGCTGCCGATCGCCTGGGGGGTTTGGATCACGCTGGCGAAAGTGGCGGTGTTGTTCCGCTGACCGATCGATCAGGAGAAGCGGGAAAAATCCGGAGCCCGCTTCTCCATGAATGCCGCGAACGCCTCGCTCGCCTCAGGCGACTGAACCCGTTGCGTGAACAAAACCAACTCCTCGGCGATCCGATCGGGGAGGGCGGTCTTGCCCGTCCGCATTAACTGCTTGGTTTGCCGGATGGCCGAGGGCGGTAACGCCGCCAGCCGCGCCGCCAAAGCCCGAGCCGCCGTCATCAATTCCGCGTCATCCACGACCTGATACACGAACCCGGCTTCAAGCGCCGCCTCGGCGTCCAGCGGATCGCCCAACAACAGCATGGCACTGGCTTTTTGATGGCCGAGCAGTTGCGGAAACAGCAATGAACTGCCCGCTTCCGGCACCAGCCCCAGTTTGGTGAACGGCATGACGAATCGCGCCGAGCGGGCCGCGACGATCAAATCGCAATGCGCCAGCATTGTCGTCCCGACCCCGATCGCCGCCCCGTTGATCGCCGCGACCAGAGGTGTCTTCAACGTCGACAACGCCGTCAAAAACCCTGACGGCCCCAACGACGTCTGATTGCTGATCGCCCGCCGCTGAAAATCCTTGATGTCGTTGCCGGAGGTAAACGTATCGCCCGTTCCCGTCAGCAGAATGACCCGAATGTCCGGGGACGTGTCAGCCGTGGTGAACGCCGCCGCGACGCCATCATACATTGCCCGCGTGAGCGCGTTTTTCTTCTCCGGCCGATTGAACCGGATTTCCATGATGTGGTTCGCTGTGGTGACGATCAGGTCTTCGGTCATGCGGGCCTCCCGGGAGTGAGGGGAGGGTAGGGGGCACACTCCCATCGGCGCTAAAACAAACACGCCACGTCTTGGATTTCGGGCCTGAGGTTAGCGCTTCCATGGCGCGTTGGCCAGATGGCGGTGTGCCGTTGGTCCCTCCGCGATGACCTCAACCCGCGATAATGGGCCGGGAACGACGGAAAGTAGCACCATAACAATCATTGCGACGATGCACCGCGTAGCGACAAATCCACGCCGTTAATGAGGCACGCGCCATCCAGCCAGAAGTTCGCCACCGAATCAAAATCCAAAATCAATAGGTATTTTCCGAGGGTGGTCAGCGAGACGTTCGCCTGTCTATAACGCTCTCCGGCGAGATCGCGCGATCAGAATGCGTCACTCGCGAGCAGTCGATCAAAGCACACAACGCGTCCCGGAGCCGCGCTGCGACCAAATAACTATGACAGTCAGGTCCAGTGTTAAAGACTGAGTATCAGATGGACCAACTCAATCGCCGGGAAGACGGATCTCAGTTCAATAAAGGAGCCTCGATCATGAAACGCTTCCGCCTTGTTGCCTTCGCCACATTCATGGTGCTCGCAACATCCGCGCCTTATGCGCAAAATGCCAATCCGGAACAAATGCAGAGCCGCTTCAAACAGATGCAAACGTTGATGGACCAGGCGTCCCAGGCGAAAACCCCTGCTGAGCGACAGAAGCTCATGGATGAACATATGAAGCTGATGCAAGAACAAATGACCGGAATGCGCGGAATGATGGGCCCTGGGGGAATGATGGGGCAGCCTCAGGCAAGCAGCTCAATGGATACAAAGACTGGCCCGGGGATGCAGGCGATGCAGCAGCGCATGGACATGATGCAAGGGATGATGGAGCAGATGCTAAAACAGCATTCCATGATGAAGCCGCCCCAGTAACGCGGCCGGACGCCAAGACGGGATTTGAAGTCTCATGATTGGACCCCAGCCCAGACGCGTGAATATCCCTTTGGTTACATGAGGCGACAATGATGAACGGCGATTCGATGATGTGGGGCATGGGATTGGGGGGGCTACTGACCTTCCTGGTTGTCGTTCTCGCCGCCGCCGCTCTGGTCAAGTACCTGTTTTTCAACAAGCGGCAATAATGGATGAAAGGAAACATGCATGTCGTACTATCTCGCGAAAACGCTTCCCATTGCGTTCGACGAGGCCATCGCCCGCACAATGGATGCTCTGAAAAAGGAAGGGTTTGGCGTCCTTACTGAGATTGACGTCAGGGAGACGTTGCAGAAGAAGATCGGGGTCAACTACCCAAACTACAAAATCCTCGGCGCCTGCAATCCAGCATTGGCCTACGAAGCCATCAAGCTCGAGAACAAGGTTGGCACGATGCTGCCGTGCAATGTCGTGGTCCGTGATGCTGGCAATGGCCAGACGGAAGTGGCCGCCATCGATCCGGTCGCATCCATGCAGGCGATCGATAATCCCGAATTGAAACGGGTCGCCGCGCAAGTTCGCGCGAATCTGGAAAAGATGATCGCGGCATTGTGATCGGAAAAGCACGCCGCCAGACCTTGATAGCGTCAGGTTGACGCGATCAAGGTCCGCGTTTGTTAGGTTTCAGAGCGCGATCGTCTGAAGTTGGTTCAATTTCAGACGATCGCGCTCTGATTATTGTTTCGTTTGGCGAAGTATTTAACAACGGGACCCGCCGCCTCAGCTTTCCGGATATTCCGTGGCGGAGGGGCGTGACATCGTTCAGAAGGCCGGCGGTAATAAGGAACTCACCGGCGGGGCCAACATGGAGTTCGTGATCAGAAGCGGTTTCCGATCGCATTGAGAATCTTGATCCGCTCAGGTGTTCCACCTGATCGGAGGATGCTCAAAGGCCCTCGCCATGGTCCGCGCATGGTGCGCACACCATCAGGATCGGACCAGGCCTCACGCCGCCTTATGCCGCTCCCGCAAAAACTGAAAGAACTCCACGCCTTCGCGCAACCGCCGCTTCATCATCTGCGGACTGCGCACCATCTCCCCGACAATGGACGCGATCTTCGGCGCCCGGAAATAGAACGCCTTATAAAACGTCTCCACATTGTCAAAAATCTCGGTATGCGACAAATGCGGGTAGCTTAACGGCGCGATCTGGACGCCATGATCGTCGATCAGCTCGGCATGTTCTTTATCCAGCCAGCCATTTTCCACCGCCTGCTTATACAGGAACGTCCCCGGATAGGGTGCGGCCAACGAAACCTGGATCGTATGCGGATTGATATCGGTTGCGAACTTAATCGTCTCCCGGATCGTTTCCGTCGTCTCCCCCGGCAGTCCCAGAATGAACGTCCCGTGGATTTTAATGCCCAGTTCGTGACAATCCTGGGTGAACTTGCGGGCAACCTCGATGCGCATGCCCTTCTTGATGTTGTAAAGGATCTGCTGATTGCCACTTTCATATCCTACCAGCAACAACCGCAGCCCGTTATCCTTCAGGATTTTCAACGTCTCGCGCGGGACGTTCGCTTTGGCATTGCACGACCACGTCACTCCCATCTTGCCCAACTCGCGCGCGATCGCCTCGGCCCGCGGCAAATTGTCGGTGAACGTATCGTCGTCGAAGAAAATCTCCCGCACCTGCGGCCAGTACGACTTCACCAGCCGGATTTCCTCGGCCACATGTCCGGGCGAGCGCACCCGATAATTATGCCCGCCCACCGTCTGCGGCCACAAACAGAACGTGCAACGAGATTTACAGCCGCGTCCGGTGTACAGCGACACGTAAGGATGCATCAAATATCCGATGAAATAATCCTCGATCCGCAGATCGCGCTTATACACCTCGGTCACGAACGGCAGTTGATCCATATCCTCCAGGATCGCCCGATCCTTATTATGCAGGATCGCGCCCGAGTTATTGCGCCACGAAATCCCGTCGACCGCGCTCCAATCGCGCCCCTCGGCGATTTCCTTGATGGTGAAATCGAACTCGTTGCGCGCCACGAAATCGATCGGCAGCCCCTGCGCCAGGCTCTCCGCCGGCTGCACCGCGACCTTGGCCCCCACGAACCCAATTTTCAGCGACGGATTGGCGTCTTTCAACGCCGCCGCCACCTTCACATCCGACGCGAACGACGGAGTCGACGTATGGATCACGCACAGATCGTGCTGCTTCGCCGCTTGCGTCACCGTGTCCAGCCCGATCCGGGCGGGTGGCGAATCGATCAGTTTGCTGCCCGGCACCAACGCCGCGGGCTGCGCCAGCCAGGTCGGGAACCAGAACGACTTGATCTCCCGCTTTGCCTGGTACCGCGAGCCAGCGCCGCCATCGAACCCGTCGAATGAGGGCGGTTGCAGGAACAGGGTCTTCATCATCGCGCGTTCGATCCCTTGTTGAGGTCCCCCACGGGGGAAGCATGACGAGGCGGTGTATCGGCTTCAAGCATCGTGCCGCGCCAATCGACCTGGCGGCCGGCATGGCAAACGGCCCACTCGGCCGCGGATAGCAGATCTCGTAGCGGCAAAAGCCAGACTGGCGCGGCGAATGCAAGCCCTCCCAGCATCGGGCGCAACGCGCGATCGATGCAAGTGGCGGCGAAAGCACGCAGGACCCATACCAATCCCAGCACCACCAACGACCACATCGCGCCGGCCGCCGCGATCACCGCCAGTAAAGCCCAGAACAACGCGAATTGCACGACGGAGGCGGCGAATCCAACCGGCTCCAAAGCCCGGATCGTCCGCGCCCACCGCATCTCATGCCGCCATAGCGCGCTCAATCCCCGCTCGGGTACGGTCGTCGCCACCACGGTGCCGGCCAGCGCCACATCCAGCCCAAGGGCCCGCACGCGCAAGCCCAGTACATTGTCGTCGGCCAGATGATCCGCCATCACGGAAAACCCGCCGATCGCCGCCAGCGTCTCCCGCCGCAAAACCATCGTCGCACCCAGGCAATCGCGCCGTCCCATCGCGCGGGCGAGCAGCGCCCCCGGCAGAAATCCATGCGTGATCTGCGTCATCCCGAGCCGGCACGCGAGGTCCGGAAACGCCGGCAATCCCGCGTACAGCACCGTTACCAGGCCGACGCCAGGCGGGATCAACGCCGCCGCCAGATGCCGCAAATAATCGGGCCGCGCATGCACGTCCGAATCCGCGATCGCCAGAATGTCGTGCCGCGCCGCCGGCACCATATTGATCAGATTGCCGACCTTGGGATTGGTCCCGTGGACCGTCGCATCGATCACCACGGCGATATCCAGATCGGGAAACCGCTCGCGCAGCCGCGCGACCACCGGCAGGGCCGTGTCGGCGTCCGTTCCAACCCCAAACACGATTTGAAATCCCGCCGGATAATCCTGCGCGCACAGCGAGGCCAAAGCCTCCTCCAGCAGCGGCTCATCCCCATGCAGCGGCTTCAACACCGTCACTGGCCCGCCACCGCCCAAAGCAACGGCCGCGCGAGAAAACCGCCGCGTCAGCCACCCTCCCGCCAGCCCCTGCGCCGCCCCGATCGCCGCGAGCACGGCGAACAGAACACTCAATCCCTCCATAGGAGGATCACGGCCGCATCGTCCCGCCGGACAACTCCGCGACCTTACGCCGCAAACTGTCCACCAGAGGCGCCGGATCGCCGGAGACCAGCAGCCCGCGGAAATCCGACCGCTGCACCGCCACCCGGCTGATCGATCCATCCAGCAGCACATCGACGATGCGCGGCCCCATCGCCGTTGCCCGCACCAGATAATCGATCCGGATCGGATCGCCCCCGCCCGGGATCAGCCGCGACTGCACGATCTGATCCCCGCCGGACGCGCGCACCTGCGGCAGCACCTCAAACCGCTCCCCGCCATCCTTATCGAAATTGGCGGCATAGCTGGCGATCGTGAAAATCCGGAAAATACTCGCGACCGTCTGACGCGTCGCCGCGTCCAACTGAGCCCATCGCAAGCCGACGGACACCCGCAAGATGGTATCCAGGTCGAACACCCGGTCGATCACCGGCGCCAGCCGATCGAACCGCTGTTGAAATGTCGCGTTCGCCCCCATGCGCAACGACGCGCGCAGTCCGTCATAGAGTTCCTGCACCACCTGCCGCGAATCGCTCTGCGCCCATGCGCGACCCGCCGCGAAAGGCAGCATCGCGGCCACGCCAAGCAGAGTGCGCCGCTTCATCCGGTCGAGTCCCATTATCCCTGACGTCCTCATGCTTACCGGCTGGACAACGCCTGAACCGGCCTCGGCGATCCCGCCGCCGGCGATTCGATCCCGAATGCCCGCAAGCCGGTCGCGACGATATCGCGCACCGACAACCCCGCCTCGGCGATCTGTTTGGTCTGCGATTCGTGATCAATGAAATGATCCGGCATCACCATCGGCCGGATCTTCAACCCATGATCCAGCAGGCCCTTCCAGGCGAGGTGATGCATCACCTGGCTCGCGAACCCGCCAATGGACCCCTCTTCGATCGTGATCAGCACCTCGTGATGCCGCGCCACCTGCTCGACCAATGCCGTGTCGATCGGCTTGGCGAAGCGCGCGTCCACCACCGTCGTCGGAAATCCCCGTGCCGTCAGCTCATCCGCCGCCTTGAGAGCATCTCCGACCCGCGGCCCGAGAGCCAAAATCGCGATCGAATGCCCCTCACGCACCACCCGGCCCTTGCCAAGCTGCAAAACCTCACCGCGCGCCGGCAGCACCACCCCCGTCCCCTCCCCACGCGGATACCGGAACGCACTGGGCCTGTCGTCGATGGCGGCCGCGGTCGCCACCGCATGCATCAACTCCGCCTCATCCGACGGCGCCATGATCACCATGCCCGGCAAACAGCCGAGATAGGCGATGTCGAACGTCCCCGAATGCGTCGCGCCATCCGCACCCACCGGGCCCGCCCGATCCATCGCGAAGCGGACCGGCAGCGACTGGATCGCCACGTCGTGCACCACCTGATCGAACGCCCGTTGCAGGAACGTGGAATAAATCGCGCAAAACGGCTTCATGCCCTCAGTCGCCAGACCCGCGGCGAAGGTCACCGCATGCTGTTCGGCGATCCCGACATCGAAAATCCGCGTGGGAAACTTCTTCTCGAATCGATCCAATCCCGTCCCCGAGGGCATCGCGGCGGTGATCGCGACGATCGAGGCATCGGCCTCCGCCTCCTGGATCAACGCGTCCGCGAACACCTTGGTGTAACCGGGCGGACCCGGCGGCGCCTTCGCCTGTTCCCCGGTGACGACGTTAAACTTCGACACGCCATGGTATTTGTCGGCCGATTTCTCGGCGGGGACATAGCCCTTGCCCTTCTGGGTGATCACATGCACCAGGATCGGCGCCGTCTCATCCGCCTCGCGCACATTGCGCAGCACCGGCAACAGATGATCCAGGTTATGGCCGTCGATCGGACCGACATAATAGAACCCGAGTTCCTCGAACAACGTCCCGCCGGTCAGGATCCCCCGCGCGTATTCCTCGGCGCGGCCCAGAGTCCGCTCGATCCCGCGGGGGAATCGTTTGGCCATCTTGGCGCCAAGCTCGCGCAACGTCAGAAAACTCCGCGACGACATCAACCGCGACAAATAGGCACTCATCGCCCCCACGGGCGGCGCGATCGACATGTCGTTGTCGTTGAGGATAACGATCAACCGCGAGTGCAGCGCGCCCGCGTTGTTCATCGCCTCATAGGCCATGCCAGCGCTCATGGCGCCATCGCCGATGACGGCGATCACGTTATTGGTCCCGCCCTTCAGGTCGCGCGCCACCGCCATCCCGAGACCGGCGGAGATCGAGGTCGAGGAATGCGCCGCCCCGAACGGATCATATTCGCTCTCGCTGCGGCGGGTGAAGCCGGACAACCCGCCGGGCTGGCGCAAGGTGCGGATCCGGTCGCGCCGGCCCGTCAGGATCTTGTGCGGATAGGCCTGGTGGCCCACGTCCCACAGCAGCCGGTCGCGCGGCGTGTCGAAAATCGCATGGATCGCGACGGTCAACTCGACCACGCCCAATGACGCGCCCAGATGCCCGCCGGTGACGGAGACCGCGTCGACGGTTTCCGCGCGCAGCTCATCTGCCAGCTGACGCAACTGCTCGGGCGAGAAATTCCGCAGGTCGGCCGGAATCCGGACCCGATCCAAAAGCGGTGTTGGCACAGGACTCATAAGCAACAGCTCCCGTTCAGCTTCGCCGTTTCACGGTGTACGCGGCCAGCGCGCGCAACGCGGCGGCCGGTTCGCCAAAGGACTCGAGATGCTCGGCCGCCTGGCGCGCCAGCATGTCCGCATGCGACCGGGCCAACTCCGCCCCGAGCACTGAGACCATGGTGGCCTTCCCGGCCGCCGCGTCTTTCCCGGCCGTCTTGCCGGTTTCTTCGGTCGTGCCTTCAACGTCCAATAAATCGTCGGCGATCTGGAACGCCCCGCCGAGGTCGCGTCCATAGGCAACGATCTGGTGGCGTTGGCGTTGCCCGCACCGTCCCAAAATCGCACCGGCCTCGGCACTATATTGGATCAAACGCCCGGTTTTCAGCGCCTGCAGCCGCGTGACCGCCGGCCCGTCCAGGATTTTTCCCTCGGTGACGATGTCGATCATCTGCCCGCCGGCCATCCCGCGCGCCCCTGACGCGGCCGCCAGAGCCAGCACCAGCTCGCACCGCGCCTCAGGATCCGAATGCGTGTCATGCTCGGCCAGGATCTCGAACGCCCTTGTTTGCAGCGCGTCACCGGCCAGCACCGCGGTCGCCTCATCGAAGGCCTTATGCGTACTGGGTTTGCCCCGGCGCAGATCGTCATCATCCATGCATGGCAGGTCGTCGTGAATCAGGGAATAGGCGTGCAGCATCTCGACCGAGGCCGCGACCCGCGCCGCGCAGGTTTCCGACACCGAAAACAGCGACGCCGTCTCCATCACCAGGAACCCCCGCATCCGCTTGCCGCCGCCCAAAACCGCGTATCGCATCGCGTCAACCAACCGCGATTCGGCACCTTCGACCGGGGGAAGCAGGGTTTCCAGCGCGTTTTCGATGACACCGGCGGCCCGGGCCAGGGCTTTCGGAAGGTCCACCTCGTATGGCAAGCAAAAATCCTCGTTGTGTTACAAATCTTCAGGTCACGTCGCCCAACTTCGTATGGGCGTTTCGATCCTTACGCATCCCGGCCCCCGCGCATCCCGGCCATGGTCTCATGGCACGGCCGGATGGACGGCCGGCGCACCGGCCAGATGCTTAACGCTCAGTTACGCCTCCTGCCACACGCCAGATGTTACGCCAAGCCCGTGACTATTGCGTGGCACCGATGTTTCATACCGCAACGTGGCATTTTCCGCGTTTGCTGGCGCGGCGCGGCATTGCGGACACACAATCAACCTGCCATATCCCGCGCGAACGAGTCTGGTATCGATGGTTCGTGGCACACGGCGCTTCGCGTCCCGCCACCCATCACCTACCATAGGGCCTGTTGGGCCAGCCATGCGCGGGGAACACACCGGCGCCCCATATCGCGGGCCCATAAGGCGGGAGAAAGTGCTGAATGATACGTGTCATCCTGGCCCAACCGCGCGGGTTTTGCGCGGGCGTGGAACGGGCGATCGAAATCGTGGAGCGGGCCCTGAAAAAATACGGCCCGCCCATCTACGTGCGGCATGAAATCGTCCACAACCGCCACGTGGTCGAGGATCTGCGCCAGCGCGGCGCCATCTTCGTCGACGAACTCGATCAGGTGCCCGACGGCGCGATGACCATCTTCTCGGCCCATGGAGTCGCCAAAAAGGTCGAACAGGAAGCCGCCGCCCGTCAGTTGCCCGTCATCGACGCCACCTGTCCCCTGGTCGCCAAGGTTCATAACGAGGGCCGCCGCTACGCCCGTCAGGACCGCGAGATCGTGCTGATCGGTCATGCCGGCCATGCCGAGGTCGAGGGCACCGTCGGCCAGGTCCCCGCCAAGGTCCATCTGGTGCAGACCGCCGCCGACGTCGCCGGCCTCAGCGTCGCCGACCCCGAGAAACTGGCCTACATCACCCAGACCACGCTGTCCGTCGACGACACCCGCGGCATCATCGCGGCGTTGAAGCAGCGCTTTCCCTCGATCGTCGGCCCCGATGTCCGCGACATTTGCTATGCCACGCAAAACCGCCAGCAGGCGGTCCGCGACCTCGCGCATCAGGTCGACATGATCCTCGTCGTCGGCTCCCGCAACTCCTCCAACTCCAACCGCCTCCGCGAAATCGGCGAGGAATTGGGCCGGCCCGCTTATTTGATCGACGACGCCAGCGCGATCGACGCATCGTGGTTCAGCGGCATCGGCTCGGTTGGATTGACGGCGGGCGCCTCCGCCCCCGAGTCGCTGGTCCTCGGCGTGCTGGAAGGCCTGCGCGCGATCGACGTCATCGAAGTCTCCACCCTCGACGGGGTGGCCGAGGACGTCCGCTTCCGCTTCCCCGCGGAAGTCGCGGACGTCGTTTGAACCGTAAAACTACCCGGCAGGAAAGTTGACCGCGTTATGACCGTTCCCCTGAACCAGGCGATCCGCGTTGGCGCCTATGTCGTCAAGCAGCACCTTCTGGGCCGCAAACGCTATCCCCTGGTGTTGATGCTGGAGCCGTTGTTCCGCTGTAACCTCGCTTGCGCGGGCTGCGGCAAAATCGACTACCCGGCCGAGATCCTCAATCAGCGCCTGTCCGTCGACGCCTGCCTGGAGGCGATCGACGAATGCGGCGCCCCCGTCGTGGTCATCGCTGGTGGCGAGCCCTTGCTGCACAAGGAAATCGACAAGATCGTCGAGGGCGCCATCGCGCGGAAGAAGTTCGTCATCGTCTGCACGAACGCCCTGCTGCTCGAAAAGAAAATGGACCTGTTCAAGCCGAGCAAATGGTTCTCCTGGTCTGTTCACCTCGATGGCGGGCGCGAGGAGCATGACCTCTCCGTCTGCCAGACCGGCGTCTATGACCGCGCCGTGGCGGCGATCGCCGAGTCGAAGCGCCGTGGCTTCCGCACCATCATCAACGCGACGTTATTTAATAACGCCGAGCCCGCGAAAGTCGCGGCCTTCTTCGACGACGTGATGGCGATGGGCGTGGACGGGATCTCGGTGTCGCCGGGCTATGCCTATGAACGGGCGCCGGATCAGCAGCACTTTCTCAACCGCACCAAGACCAAGGAATTGTTCCGCGGCATTTTCAGCCGTCAGGAAAAGCGTCCCGGCAAGAAGGCCTGGTCGTTCAATCAGTCCTCGATGTTCCTGGACTTCCTGGCGGGCAACCAGACCTTCCATTGCACCCCCTGGGGTAATCCGACCCGCACCTATTTCGGCTGGCAGAAGCCTTGCTATCTGTTGGGGGAGGGGTACGCGAAGACCTATCAAGAGCTGATGGACACCACGGACTGGGACGCCTACGGCACCGGAAACTATGAAAAATGCGCCGATTGCATGGTGCATTCCGGATACGAGGCCAGCGCCGTCGCCGAAACCATCCGCCATCCGCTGAAGGCCGCGGCACAGGTGATCCGCGGCATTCGCACCGACGGCCCGATGGCGCCGGATGTGAAATTGGACAATGCGCGGCCCGCCGAGTTCACGTTCAGCCGTCATGTGGAGACGGCGTTGACGGAGATCCGGGCGCGGAAGCCGGAGGCCGCCGACGCGGGGGAGTGAGGCTGGGGTTCCACCCCAGACTCCGCCCGGAGGCGCTGCCTCCGGGACCTCCGCCAGGGACCGGGTCCCTGGACCGCCATCTTTTTGGGTGATTGGATGAGGGGGCCGACGCGGACGTTGCAACGTCGAGGATGGCCCCCTCATCCAATCACCCAAAGTCACGGGATCCAAGGGCTACCGCCCTTGGTGGAGGTCCAGAAGGCAAAGCCTCCTGGTCGGGGCCCAGGGTGAAACCCCGCCTCACGGCGCCACCACGTCCCCCGGCAGCAGCCCCCACACCTGATCCCGACGCACATACCCCTTAAATCCGCCCGCCTGCACCTGGCACCACGCCAGGCCCGCCTCGCAAGCCCGGAACCGCCCGATCACCCCAATCTTCAACACCGCCACCGGCGCCGCTTTATCATCCGCCGAGTCCCGCAATGTCGCGTCATGATCCTTCACCACGAACGTCCGCCGCTGCTCGCTCAGCGTCACCTCGTGCACCCATCCCTGAACCCCATCGGGATCGCGCACATAGCGCCAGATGTCGTATTCCCGCTCCACCTGCACCGGCAAATCCCGCCGGTGATACACCCAATCGATCGGATAGCGCTGACCGGGACCCCGCCGCATATTGGTCTCGTCCGTCTTCAACGACGCGAACCGGGGCAGCGGCAGACCGGGCTCCGTCTCTTTCGCGGGCTTCCTCACCGTCGGCACGGCCACCGCCGCCGCGGGTGCCTGTGGAGGCGGCGTATGCCCCTTCGCGTCGGTCTTGCCACCCTTGCCATGAGCCTCCGCCGGCTTCCCCGCCTCGGCGCGACGCTTGCGCGGATGCGCGGGCTCCCTACGCGTCTGCTCCTTAAGGGTCTGGACTTTCTTCGCCGGCCGCACCGGATCCTGCGCCCCCACGGGCACCACACACGCCAACAGCATCACCACCGCCAACAGCCCAACCCACCCGCGTCCGGCTAAGATCAACGGAGCGGAGAAAGGGCCATGCATGACCAGATGATGTGTTCCACGGAAATAAAGGAAAATGCCAGGACACGGGACCGGTGCGACCCGATCGATGCGCCGTGGCGCGAGAGACGGGGCTCGAACCCGCGACCTCCGGCGTGACAGGCCGGCGCTCTAAC
>JAYVXQ010000162.1:0-6028 GCA_043785025.1 Acetobacteraceae bacterium | reverse complement strand
TTTGGGCCGTTGGTTTTGCGCGCCGGGTTGGCGGGCGGCGGCGCGCGAAACCAATAAGGATACCGACGGCCGTTGGCCCATCGAAGATGGGTCAACATTAAGGGCCGTTGGTATTATAGTCTCCGCGCCAGAACGATCCGGTTGGAATTGGTGCCCGCCGCGTTGTTGCCGACACCCCAGCAATGCGCGGTTTTGGTAAAATTCTGCTGATTAATCATCACGCCCGCGACCGCGAAAGGCAGTCCCTGTAGGGCGGCGATGACCGTGCGTTCCAGGAGGATCTTGCCTCCCCTCACCTCCCCTACCTCGAACGCCACCATCGCTCCGGGCCGGGTCACGCGGGCGAGTTCGTTAAACACGTCGCGAACGAAACGTTCCCACGCGGCGAGGCCAGGATGGCGGGCGATGTTGACGCACGCGGGGTCGATACCGGCGAACCAGCAACGGAGCCAGTTATCGCCTTCGTAATCGACGATGTCGAGGAACGGCGGAGACGTGACGACCAAATCAATCGAGGCGTCGCCGAGCATCGGCGTATCGGCGGCGGATCCCGTGAGGAGCATGGGTTGCGGGTGTTCGGGCGGCGGGCCATCGGACAGCAGGATGCGGCTTTTTTTAAGAATAAGGGCATCGACGTCACGGAAGGATGGGGTTTGACCAAGCTTTTCGTTGATTTTGCGCTGCGCGGTCAGCGAGGCCGCCTGATTGGGCGGCAGGGTGTAGACCGAGAAAAATCCGGGCGAGTGGCCGGTCAGGCGATTGAGCGCGACCATGCGGATCCAGCGGTCGACGGGGTCGGGATCACGGGATGAGAACCAGGCACGCAACGCGCGGATGCGGCTCAGAGTGTCCCGGTGGAAGAAGACCGTCAGCGGGTCGTCGGGGCCGGCGAGGTCTTCGATGGGAATGATGCTCAGGCGGCGGGCGATCTGGTCGAGCGTCATCGGGATCAGGCGCGGCGCCACCAGCATCGCCGATAGAGGGTTGATATCGTTCGCGACGGGACCGCGCCGGCTCAGGCCCGCCTGCAGCGCGGTGGTACCGCGGCCGGAGAATGGGTCGTAGACGCGGTCCCCTGGTTGGGTCAGGCGGTCGATGAAAAATTCCGGCAGCGCGGGTTTGAAACAAGCGCGATAGCTGATTTCATGCAGGCGATGCGCCTGGCGTTGCGCGGCTGTCCAATATTCGTTGACGAAATAGTCGATCCCCTCCGACGGGACATGCTCGGTTGGCGCGCCGTTGAACGAGAAGCGGCGCAGCAGATCCGGGAAGGGTTCGATGTCCACGTCGGTCTATTGCGACAAAACGGGCACGACGCTGATGCTGTTGAACGGCGAGCCGTTGATCAGTTTCGTGCTGATCACGGTATAGACCAGCACGTTTTTTTCGATATCGAAAGATCTATGGATTTGAAACGTCTTGAAGAATACCGATGCATGGGTGAAGGCGATGATCTCGCGCTTCGCCAAACCTTGTGGCACGGACACAGGACCCACGGCGCGGCAGGCGATGGAGAAGCGATTGGGATCCTCGGCGAAACCGAGGCCGCCCTTCACGCCGCCGGTTTCGGCGCGGGACAAATAGCAGGAGACGTTGCCGACTTTCGGATCGTCGTAGCGGTCGACGACGATTTTGTCGTTCGGGCCCAACCAGCGGAAGGAGAAGCTGATCTCGTCGATGCGGGTTTGCGCTTGCGCCATACCTGACAGGCACAGCAGGGCAGTGAGTAAAATCGAACGCATGAAGCCTCCATCCGGTTGCCGCGCGCTTATATCAGCGAATGGGAGTCCTCGGGAAATGGGGTTTGCGCGCACCCGGCGCGCACGTCACACTTCAGGCATGGACAATTTCACATGGGGCCACGCGGCGCGCGGGGCGTGGCGGCTCGATCCGGATTTTCTGACGGTCAATCACGGCTCGTTCGGCGCGACCCCTGAGATCGTGCTGGCGGCGCAACTCGAGTGGCGGCGGCGGATGGAAGCGCAACCGACCCGGTTCATGGCGGCGACCCTGCCGGACGCCCTGGCCGCGGCGAAAGCGCGGCTGGCGGGGTTTTTGCGGGTGCGGGCCAGCGATCTCGCGTTCGTCGATAACGCGACCAGCGGGTGCAACGCGGTCCTGCGATCCCTGAAGTTAGAGCCCGGTGATGAGGTTCTGGCGCTGGATCATGTTTATGCCGCGGTGCGCAAGACGATCCGGTTCGTGACCGGTCAGGCGGGAGCACGGATGGTCGAGGCCAGTCTGGGGTTTCCAGACCCGGAGGGGGCGGTGGCGGCGTGCGCGGCGGCGATCACGTCGCGCACGCGCATCGCGGTGATCGATCACATCACCTCCACCAGCGCGTTGATCGTCCCGTTGGCACGGATCATCGCGGCGTGCCACACGGCCGGAGTGCCCGTATTGGTCGATGGCGCGCACGCGCCAGGCCAGATCGATCTGGATATCGAGGGCTTGGGCGCGGATTGGTATACCGGCAATTGCCATAAATGGTTGAGCGCGCCGAAGGGTTGCGCGTTCCTGTGGACGGCGCCGGCGTGGCAGGAGATGACGCATCCCACGGTGATCTCCCACGGTTATGGCCAGGGATATGAGGCGGAGTTCGATTGGACGGGCACGCGGGATCCCTCGGCGGTTTTGACGATCGGCGATGCCATCGATTTTCATGAACGTCTTGGCGGGCCGGCATTGCGGCGGCGGAATATCGTGCTGGCGGATCAGGCGGCGGCACTGCTGACGAAACGGTTGGATAGCGAGACGATTCCGTCGGCGCTGGCGATGCGGATCGTGCGGTTGCCGGCGCGATTGGGCACGGATGCGCTGGCAATTCGGGCGCGGTTGCTGGCGGCGGGAACAGATGCGCCGGTGCATGCCAATGGCGGCGGGCTCTGGCTGCGCGTGTCGGCCTTCGCGTATAATGAATTGGAGGATTACGACCGGCTGGCCGACATCGTGGTGCGTTTATCGCGGGAGAACGTGGGATGACCGTTGAATTCATCGGCATGATCCATCATCGGCAGGCGTCGGAAATTCATCCTCCGCCGGCGATGATTCTGGATCGCGGGTATATCAGGGACTTTGCCCAGGGAGCGGAGGCGGGCGGGTTCGATCGAGTGCTGGTGGGGTATTTCTCGGATGGGCCGGATGGATTTCTGATCGCGGCGGCAGCCGCGGCGCACACCGAAAAATTGGGGTTTTTGCTGGCGCATCGGCCGGGCTATGTGGCGCCGACTCTGGCGGCGCGGAAACTGGCGACTTTGGATCAGATCACCGGAGGGCGGGCGGCGATCCATGTGATCACCGGCGGGGATGACGCCGATCAGTTTCGCGATGGCGACCGGTTGTCGAAGGACGAGCGGTACGAGCGGACCGACGAATATGTCGATATCCTGAAGCGGATCTGGACAGAGCCTGGTCCGACCGTCGATCACGACGGCAAATATTATCAGTTCAAGGGCGCGTCGACCGCGATGCGCTGCGTCCAACAGCCGCGCATGCCAATTTATTTCGGCGGCGCGTCGGAGGCCGCGCTGCGGGTTTCAGCGAAGCACGCGGATGTTTACGCGCTGTGGGGTGAGACGCATGCTCAGGTGCGGGACATCACGACCCGATTGCGGGCCAAGGCGGCCCGGCACGGACGGACTCTACGGTTCAGCCTGTCGTTTCGTCCGATCCTGGCGGGCACGGAAGATGAGGCATGGGCGCGGGCGGAGCGGATTAAGCAGCGTATCACGGAGTTGCGCGCCAAGGCCGGTTTGACGGCGAAGCCTCCCGCCAATGAAGGATCGCGCCGGTTGCTGGAGGCGGCGGCTCAAGGGGAACGCCTGGACAAGCGGCTATGGACCGGGGCCGCTCTGGTGACCGGCGGGCGCGGCAATACGACCAGCTTGGTGGGCACCCCCCGGCAGGTCGCGGAGGCATTGTGCGATTATTATGATCTGGGCGTTACGACGTTCCTGATCCGGGGTTTCGATCCGCTGGATGACAATATCGAGTATGGGCGGAGTTTGTTGCCGTTGACGAAGCAATTGATCGCGGAACGGGCGGCGGTGAACCGCCCGAACGCGGCGGAATGATCCGATCGCGCCCTACCCGCCCGGCAACCCATGCGCCTCTGGGAAAAAATAATCCTTCCAGGAGTCGGGCTTCTTCTTGATCGTGCCGACCTCATACATGAACTCGGCCTGTTTCAGCGTCGCGAGCGGAACAACCGTCCATTTCACATCGGGGCCACTGCCCGCGGCGGCGACGAAATCGACGGTGAGTTTCGACTCGCTGTCCTCAACCCAATACCGCGCGGCGGTTTTGATATCGGCGGCCACTCGGTCGGTCGCTTCCAGCAGCGCGTCGTAAACGGCCTGATAAAGTTTCGGGTTTTTCTCGCGGAATTTCGCCGAGGTATAAGCGAGGGTGTAGGTCGTCGGGCCGCCCGCGAGTTCGAAGGAGGTGGCGACGGTGTGGACGCGCGGATCCTCCAACTGGCGCTGCATAAAGGGCGGCAGGGCAACGGAACACATGATTTCACCGGCGCCGCTGAGCAAGGCGATGGTCGCGTCGGCGGGGGACATGGTGATCGTCATCGGATCGAAGCGGTCATAGGCCTTGATGCCATATAATTTCGCCGCCGCCATTTGCACGGTCACGGCGGGTGAGGAGACTTTCAGCGATGGCACGGGGATTTTCTTGCATTTGTCGAGATCGGCGATCGTTTTGATCTCGGGATCAATGCTGGTGATCGCATAAGGTAACGAAACCAACGCCGTGATCGCGCGGACTTCCCTGGGCGTGCCGATGGTTTTAGCCCAGAGAGCGTACATGCCGTTCGGGCTGCCGCCGACGATGTCGACGGTGTCGGACAACAGCGCGTCGTTCATCATCGATGGACCATTGAAACGGACGCCGGAGACCTTGACTTCGGGTATGCCGAGTTTAGCGGCGTGTTTCTGAATCAGGTGTTCGTGTTCGATCATGTTGAATTGCAGGTAGCCCATCGAAAACTGGCGGGCGAAACGGACCTCCGGCACCTCGGCGTGAGAGGCGGCGGGAAGTACCACGGCGACGGTCAGCAGGAGGCGGCGGACATAATTCATTGTCAGGAAATCCTGGATGCTTCGCGTCGATAAACCTCACGCGCGGTGCGCTCGTCAATGCGGCCTTCGGCGAGGTCGCGGTCCACAAGCCGCGGATCGCGTTCGGCGGGTGGACCGTAACCACCGGCACCGGCGATGACGATGTCAATGATTTCGCCGGCGCGGAGCGCGCCGTTGCCGTGTTGGAAAGGATCGGCGCCATCGCGCAACGTGACGCTGGCGAATCCTCCCGGCGCCCCGCCCTCCAGCGGCCAGGGGGCGGAGAGAAAGCGCGCGCCGTCGATGCGAACACGGCACGCCGCCTCGGCGCGATAAACGCGGCGCAAGCCCATGCCGCCCCGCCAGGTGCCCGCGCCGCCGGAGCCGTCGACCAGTTCGTAACGCAACAAGGTCAGGGGATATTCGTTCTCCAACGCCTCAACGGGGAGATTGGAGGTGTTGGTCATGTGGATGTGCACGCCGTCGAGGCCGTCTTTGGTGGCGCGCGCGCCAGAACCACCGCCGATCGTTTCGAGGTAGACCCATAAAGCGTTGTCGCGCGGTTGGTGACCGGCGAAGGTGATCGAGAAGCAGGCGCCGTTGCCGGCGGCGGTCACCTGGTTGGGCACGGCGGCGGCCAAAGCGCCGAAGATCAGGTCGACGACGCGCTGACACAGGCTGAGCCGTCCGTTCACCGCGGCGGGATGGACGCAGTTGACAACCGTGCCCTGGGCCGCGGTCACGCGCAGCGGACGGGCGAGACCGGCGTTGGGCGGAATGGTGGGATCGACGACCGCTTTGACAGCGTAATAAACGGTCGAGAGCAACGCCGTGTAGGTCATGTTGAGGCCCGCGCGCATTTGCGGCGGACCGTCGAAATGCAGATGCATTTCATCGCCGGTGACAACGATGGCGCAGGAGACATCGAAGGAGCCGTCGATTTCCGGGCAATCATAAACGTC
>JAYVXQ010000161.1:0-6029 GCA_043785025.1 Acetobacteraceae bacterium | reverse complement strand
GTCATTACGTATCAACCACGTTCCGCACGGCCGCGGCGGTGCGATGGACTATCTCAGCGCGTAACAAAAAAACCGGAGGAAACCATGTCCATCTTTCGTTTCGCACTGGCTCTGCTGCTGCTCGCCGGCCCAGTTTACGCGCAATCCCCGGGCGGTTGGGTCGCGAGTTGGACGGCGTCCGCTCATGGTCCCTATCCCATCGGCAATCCCACCGCGCAGCCCGAGCTGAAATTCGTTTTCCCCACGCCTGAGGCCGGTGCCGCCGATCAAACTTTCCGTCTGATTGTCCGCCCCGACGTTTGGGGGACGAAATCCCGCATCCGTCTGTCGAACGCTTTCGGCACGAAACCCGTGACATTCGATGGTATCTTCATGGGCCTGCAGAGCAGCGGCGCCGCTTTGGTCCCCGGCACCAACCGTCCGGTCACGTTCGGCGGCAAGGCGTCGGTCACCATCCCGGCGGGAAAAACCGCTGTCTCCGACGCCATTGGGTTGCCGTGGGTCAGCAATCCCGCCGACCCGATGCTGGCCAATCGCCGCCTGGCCGTCAGTGCCCACGTCACCGGCGAAACCGGCCCGATGACATGGCACGCCAAGGCGCTGACGACCTCGTATTTATCCCACCCGCACGCCGGCGCGCACGGCAATGAGGCAACCGAAACAGCGTTCCCCTTCACCACCACCGCGTGGTATTTCCTCGATGAGGTCGATATGTCGGTTCCTGGGGGCAAAACCATCGTGACCTTCGGCGATTCCATCACTGACGGCACGGCCTCCACCCTGAATGGCGACGACCGCTGGCCTGATGTCTTTTCACGCCGCGTGCACGCCGCCTTTGGCAATCGTTACAGCATCGTGAACGAGGGCATTGGCGGCAATCGCGTCATCGGTCCCACCGATTATGCCGCCAAACCCTTCGCCGGAGGCCCCTCCGCCCTTGATCGCCTGGACCGCGATATTATCAGCCTGCCGAATGTTTCCACCGTCATCTGGCTTGAGGGGATCAACGATTTCGGTAACGCGGGCGCTGAGGCGGCGGCGGTGATCGAGGGTGTGAAACAAGGCGTCGCCAAACTGCGCGCCCGCATCCCTGGGGTGAAAATCTTCATGGGCACGTTGACGTCCTCGTTGCATAGCAACAACGGTGTCTATGGCGAGGCGCCGATCGACCAAAAACGCCAGGCCTATAACGACTTCATTCGCAAGTCCGGCATTTTCAACGGCGTGATCGACTTCGACGCCGCGACACTCGATCCCGCCACCGGCGAGCTGAAAGCCGAATATCAACCGAACTCGACGCTTGGAGGTCCCGGCGACAAGCTGCATCCGAATCGGGCGGGGTATGCCGCGATGGGGAACGCGATTGATTTGAACATGGTCTTTGGCGAAACCGCGCGGAAAAAATAGGTTAAACCGGCATCGCGCGGTACACGACGCGCGGTGCCACGAACTCCTGCTGTGCCGCGATCAACTGAATTTCCCGCGACCCCGCCTCGGCCGTCATCCGTAACACGCCGTGGATCGAGGACCCCGCCGCCGTTAAGGCCGCGGCGGGGTCTCCCGTGCGCGCCCGGTGGAACAGGAACAACGCCGCCAGAGCGTCCCCCGCGCCATTGACCGACAGATCCAATCGCGGTGTTCGTAACAGATGAAACGATCCCGCTTCCGCCACCATCATGTCCAGCTGGTCCGCGGGCGTATCATTCGTCTCCAGGCTGGTTATCAGCACGCAGCCCAACCCGTCGGGCCGCATCATCGCCGCGATCCGCGCCGCGGCGATTTTCGCCTCCGCCAACGTGCGGTTGGGCAGGCCGGTCAACCGCTGCACCTCAAACCGGTTCGGTGTCGCAATATCGGCCGCCGTCAGAGCGCGATCGCGGAGAAATTCCTCAATCCCCGGGCGCACATAAACTCCGGTATCGGTGTCGCCGATCACGGGATCGCAACAATACAGCGCCGCCGGATTGGCTGCCCGCGCGGCCTCGACGGCGTGTAAAATCGCCTCGCCGATCGCCGGGTCGCCCATATAGCCGGACAGCACGGCATCGCAATGTTTCAAGGCACCGCGTGCCGCGATGCCATCGACGAGATCCCGCACCGATTGGCCGGAGTAAACCTCCCCGGTCCAATGCCCGTATCCCGTGTGATTGGAAAACTGGACGGTGTTGATGGGCCAGACCTCGCAGCCGAGACGCTGCAAGGGGAACACGGCGGCGGCGTTGCCGACATGGCCGTAGGCAACCCAGGACTGGATGGACAGGATGTTCATGAAAGCGACTGCTTCAAAATGGCATCGATCGCACCGATCCGGCTCCCAGGATGACCCTGGCCAATATCGTGTGGCGCCACGCCTAACGCAACCATGACCCAGTCCCCCAGTTCCCCCACCCGATTGTAACCCGCCCCCAGACCCCCTATTCCCCCACACGAAACCAAAGACCAGGACGAAATCATGCCGACGCCGCTGTTGTTCGAACCGATCACGTTCCGCTCCGTCACCGCCCGCAACCGCATCGTCGTCGGCCCCATGTGCCAATACAGCGCTAACGACGGTCTCGGCTCCGACTGGCACGTTCAGCATCTCGGCGCGCGCGCCGCGGGTGGTGCCGGCATCGTCATGGCCGAGGCCACCCACGTCTCCGCCATCGGCCGCATCACCGCCGGCTGCCTCGGCGCGTATGATCCGAAACACACCGCGTTGTTGAAACGCCTGGCCGCCGTCATCACCACCTGCGGCGCCGTGCCCGCCATCCAACTGGCCCATGCGGGGCGCAAAGCCTCCTGTCAGGTGCCCTGGCAAGGCGGCAAACCCATCGCGCCCAAAGACGGCGGCTGGGTTCCCGTTGCCCCGAGCGCGATCCCGATGATCGCGGGTTCGGTCGACCCGCGGCCGTTGTCCACCGATGGCATCGCCGCCATCATCGCCGAGTTCGCGGCCTCCGCCCGCATGGCGCGCGAGGCCGGGTTCAAGCTGATAGAACTCCATTCCGCGCACGGCTATTTGGCGCATTCCTTCCTGTCCGCAATCTCCAACCATCGCAACGACGCGTATGGCGGCGATCTTCGGGGGCGCTCGCGGTTCCTGATGGAGACCCTGGACGCCATCCGCGCCGAATGGCCCGCCGACCTGCCGCTGTGGGTGCGGCTGTCCTGCTCAGACTACATGCAAGGCGGCATCACGATCGAGGACACGGTGCAACTCGCCAAAGCCCTGAAGGCGCGCGGCGACGTGGATCTGATCGATTGCTCCTCGGGCGGGGTGTCCAACGAGCAGCAAATTCCCTCGCTGCACCCCGGCTACCAGGTGCCCTTCGCGGAGGCCGTCAAACACGGCGCCGGCATCCCAACCGGCGCGGTGGGCATGATCACCGAGGCGACCCACGCCGCCGAGATCATCGCCAATCACCGGGCCGATGTCGTGCTGCTGGCGCGCGCGCTGCTGGCCGATCCCGCCTGGCCGATCCGCGCCGCCAAAACGCTTGGGGTCAAAGCCGATCTGCCCGCGCAATATTTGCGCGCGGCGCTTTAACATGCGCGCCCGCTGGCTGACCTTTCCGCTGTTGGCGGGCCTCGCCGCCTGCGGCCCGCAACGCAACGAATTCGCGCCGGCGTGCCCGACACCGGGCCTTGTGAAACCGCTCGACGAGTTGACCCGCTCGCGCGGCGGCTCCCCTGATTTCCGCGATCTGGCGATCCGCGCCCGCATCGCGGATGTCGGCGGTAAATGCAGTCCGGGCGGTAAGGATGCGGTGAATGTGAGCGTGCAGGTGATCGCGGACGCGACGCGTGGACCGGCGCTGAATGGTGACACGTTTCAGTTGCCGATGTTCGTCGCGGTGTCCGATGGCGTGAATGTTCTGGATAAGAAACTGTTCTTCGTGCCCGTGACGTTTCCGCGCAACGTCGACACGGCGCGCGCGGTGGGGCCGGAGATCGAGATGAGCCTGCCGGTGTCCAGCACGCGCACGGCCGCGGCTTATGGCATCGTGGCGGGCTTTGAACTGACGCCGGAGGAAGTGGCGGCGGCGCGGCGGGCGCGGCGGCGGTAGTTGGGGCTTTGCCCCAGGCCCCATCAGGAGGCTCAGAATCCCCTTGGGCCTCCGGGACCTCCGCCAGGGACAGGGTCCCTGGACCGCCGTCTTTTTGGGTCTTTAAGGGAGGGGGCCGCCCATGGGCCGTGGTGCGGTCCGTGACGGCCCCCTCCCTTAAAAACCCAAACGGAATGGGATCCAAGGGCTACCGCCCTTGGCGGGAGGTCCAGGAGGGCGGCGCCCTCCTGGTGGGGCATGGGGCAACGCCCCACCCCGCCACACCACGATTGCGCCCCCCCCCGGGTTCCCTGCTATGATGTTTTAATGAGCGATGAACCTCCAAACGGTGACCCACCCAAGGACCGGCCCTCACAGGGAAGGCGGCGTGCCATGAAAAATCAGGATTGGGAAATTCCGCGCAATCTTCAGCCGGCGCCGGACGATTATTCGTTCGATCTGGAACGCGCGCTCAAAGCCATCGTCAGCCTCAAGACCTACGTCCCCGCCGACGCCTTCACCGCCAACACATTGGGCACTGAACGCGCGGGCAGCGGAGTCGTGATCAACGACACCGGCCTCGTTGCCACGATCGGCTATCTGATCACCGAGGCTGAAACGATCTGGATCACCTCCAACGACGGCCAGGTGGTTCCCGGCCACGCTTTGGCGTTCGATCAGGAAACCGGCTTTGGCCTTGTGCAGGCTCTCGGCAAACTGAACCTCCCGCATCTTGAGATTGGGGATTCAGACAGCCTCAAAGTCGGCGATCAGGTTGTGTTTGGCGCGGGCGGCGGCCGCCACCACGCCGTCGAAACCCGCATCGTTGGCCGGCAGGAATTCGCGGGATACTGGGAATATGTGCTGGACGACGCGCTGTTTATCGGACCCGCGCACCCGTTCTGGGGCGGCTGCGGCCTGATCGGCACGGACGGGAAACTGATGGGCATTGGGTCGCTGATCCTGCAACAGGGCGATCAGAAGGGCCGGCGGCTCGATATGAACATGGTCGTGCCGATCAGCCTGTTGGGCCCGATCCTGAAGGACCTGCTCAGCTATGGCCGGGTCAACCGGCCCGCGCGTCCCTGGTTGGGCATGTACGCGACCGAGTCCGGCGATTCCATCGTTATTGGCGGGCTGTCCGACACCGGGCCCGCCGCGCAGGCCGGCTTGCAGGCGGGTGATAAGATCCTGACCGTGAACGACGACGACGTGCCCGACCTCGCCGGCCTGTGGCGCCGGGTCTGGGCTTCCGGCAGCGCGGGGGCCGAGGTCCGGCTGCGGATCGAGCGTGACAGCACGCCGCGCCGGATTAACGTCCGCTCCGCCGATCGCGTTAGTTTTTTGAAATCGCCCAGGTTACACTGAATGTCGGGACTTCGCGGCGCCGTTATCCCGGTCACGCCGTTCCAGCAGAACTGCGCGTTGTTGTGGGATGAGGCTTCTCTTAAGGCCTTGGTTGTTGATCCCGGCGGCGATGTCGACCGTATCCTCGCCGCCATCGACAAGGCAGGGGTGACGGTCGAGCGGATTTTGCTCACCCACGGGCACCTCGACCATGCCGGGGGGGCCGCTGAACTCGCCGAAGCGCTTCGCGCCCGCCCAGACGCCGGCCCGGTCCCGATCGAGGGGCCCGACATCCGGGACGATTTTCTGCTGAAAGGCATTGCCGCGCAGGCCGCCGGGTATGGGTTTCCCGCCCGCGACGTCTCCCCCGACCGCTGGTTCCAGGAAGGCGACAGCGTCACTTTGGGCGCGCACCGCTTCGACATCCTGCATTGTCCCGGCCACACGCCCGGCCACATCGTGTTAGTCAACCACGCGGCCCGCTTCGCGCTGGTTGGCGACGTGCTGTTTCAGGGCTCCGTCGGCCGCACCGATTTCCCCTACGGCGACCACGACGCGTTGATCACCGCCATTAAAACGAAATTATTACCATTGGGCGACGATTTCTCGTTCTTGTGCGGCCACGGTCCCGGCTCCACGATCGCGGCGGAGCGG
>JAYVXQ010000160.1:0-6067 GCA_043785025.1 Acetobacteraceae bacterium | reverse complement strand
CGCGGGTGGGTCCACAGCCCGGGGGACTGATGGCCGATGCAGTTCATGTCGAAGGCGTTGAGGCGGATTTGTTTGGGCATGGGGGAGGGATACGGGAGCGGGGGCTGAGGGGCAAGGCTGGCGTTCTCGGTTTACGAATATATCAAACCTTTCGAACGTCCCCATATGACTAATCCTAAATCCGGCAGTTGGCATTGCCTATTCCCCCGAATCGTCAGCATTCTACAGGCATGTCAGGAGAAATCAGTGTCTTCCTGGGTCACCTGGAGGGTGAGCAACCACCGGTTGAGTTCCTTGGCGATCAGCCGGTGCCAGTCCAGACCTACGAAAGGAGAATGTGTTGAGCCATGGATGCCGCCAATGTTCTGGAAACGTTCCGCGAACATCACCTGTACCTCAGAGGCTGTCAAGGGCGGTGGCAGGTGCTACATAGGGGCGCGTAATTCGATTTTGCATAATCGTGGAGCCCATCACAAAACGGGGGCAAAGCCCTCTTCTGCCGACTTTAGGGTCGTGACGTGTGGGATTTTGTTCGGGGCCGAGATCGGTTTACCCCCGTTTTGTGATGGGCGGCTATATCCGCGCCGCCCGCCATCCATCAGAAACTCAGCCAGACCCAGTCGTTTTCTAGGCCAAACATTAACCGGCCCGCCGAACCGTAGCGTGACGCTGATCTCGATGCGTGTTGCAACAGCGTATGCGTGTCGCGGAAGTGGCGTTCGAAGGGAGCCTCTCGACGGATCGACGAGGATCCCGCGACATCGTTAACCAATCGCACCGCTTCCGCGCACGCCTCGGTGGCGAAACACGTCGCCAATTGAAGCCGGATCTTCGCCTTTGTTGACAGCAGACCGCCGCTGCGCACCACATCATCATACGCGTCCTCGGCCGCGCGAAGCAGCGTGTCGCGCGAGGCATCAACACGCGCCTTCGCCTTGCCCATATGGAACTGCGCCAGTTGTTGTTCACGCAACGGCACGGCGTTGTAGGCGGCGGTCTTGGTCTGGCAAAGCCGGACAGCGGCTTCGACCGCTGCCGCTGCGGCGCCGACCGCCACGGCTGCCTCACCGAGAATCGCGGTGAACGGCCACAAGCGGAACAATGGTCCCTCAAACCCGGGCGCCGGTTCGCGAAGCGGGGCAACCGGCGCGATCAGGTGGTCGGGCACAAACAGGTCGTCGATGGCATAATCCGTAGAACCGGTGCCACGCATGCCCAGTGTGTGCCAGGTATCGAGAATTTTCGCGGCGGTACGGGGAAAGAAAGCCCCAAACACGGCCGGTCGGCCGGTAGATGGGTCGACCTTCATCGTATCGCCATCCATCTCTGCCGCCGGCATCGCCAGCCATTTGGCGTGGTGACAGCCACTGCCGAATGGCACCTGACCGGTGATCCTCCAGCCGCCGTCAACCCGAACCGCACGCGCCGGCGGATTGAGCGCGCCCGCCACGGTCGCCGGACCATCGCGGAACACCTCGGCAGCACCTTTGGCGGGCAGCCAGGCGGCGTAAGCCGCGATCGCCTGGTTCATCACGAGATTCCATCCCGCCGCCGAATCAATGGATGCCACGGCCTCCCACACCCGCAGACAGCCCGTCGGGTGAAGTTCCAGTCCGCCGAACGCGCGCGGCGCCAGCATCCCGAACAGGCCTGCGTCATACATTCCGTCATACACGCGCGCGGTCAATTGCCGGTTCGCCTCCGCGGTCGCGGAATCTTCCTCGATCGCCGGCCGAAGCCGTTCCACTTCCCGCAATAGCCGTTCCGTGGTTCGCCCCGTGGCCAGCCGTGCTTCGGCGTCCGACTGGGCTGGTTCCAGCAGTATCGCGGGCCAGACCTTATCGAACGCCGCCTCGACTTCGCGCTGGACGTCGCGAACGCTGCCAGCATCGGCGGCCTCGTAATAACAGATCGACCGCAGGCGATCGGTCGACAAGTATGAACGAACCCAGTCCACGCGATAATTGCGCAGACAAGGCTCCATCCGTTGCATCAGGTTGTGCAGAACTTCGTCCGTCACGGGCGCGCTGAAGGTCCGCTCGACAACAAACTCAGGCATGATTCAGTCCTCCCCTACGGTTCGTGGCCGATCAAATCCCATCCTCGTTGGAACCCGCGTTGGAATCAGCGGGGAAATTGGCAGCCCGGCCATGAAAGCGGCTTCCTCGATCGCCGCCACGACCCGCGCGCTGATACGGTCTGGATCACTAGCCAGCCACGTCAGCCGCTGGATTGTGGCCACCGCGCGCACAGGATTCCGGCCCAGTTCCAGCCGCGCCAACCGCGCGCGGGCGACGGCGACCTCATCCCAACGGTGCACCGCCTTGGCCGTGACGAGTGCCTGCCAGGTCCAGTCCCGCGCCACATCGGCGCGCCCGTCCTGCAAATGATGCGCGGCGGCGGCATTCAGCGCATAGGCGAGCTCGCCCTTGTGATCAGCCTGCCTGAGTTCGCGCAACACTGCTTCCAGACGGCCCCAACCGTCCATGACGCCCCCGTCCAGTTCCGCCAGAGCGGTGATCGCGTGCGCAAACGGACAAGAGGGGTCGCCAAGTTTCGCCGCCGCGGCAGCAAGTTCCGCGCCTAGAGCGATCGCCGTCGCCCATTGCCGGCGCTGACGTTCCACCATCGCCAATGCCTCGAGGGTTCGGTACGCCCGCCAGCGCAAACCATCCGCCTGAGCAAGAGTTCGGGCACGCTCGATGTGCGTGACGGCGGCGTCAAGCCGGCCATCCCACCGTGCGAGCAGGCCCATCCCAAGCTGCAAATCTGTCACGGACACGGCCTGATCGCCGGCGAGGGCTTGGGCCTCCTGGAGCAGCGCGCGCGCCTGCCCGGTCGACTGCTCTACCTCCAGCAGGCAGCGCCCGGTACGCGCGAGTTGACGAGCGTATGATAGCCCGCCGAGGACGCGCGACATTTTCACCGCACGCATCGAGTTCTTGCTGGCGAGGCCGGACGCGCCTGCACCACCGTGAAGGAACGCGACCAGGTTGTGGCCATCAACCGCGACTGGCGCGGGCCCCGAGGCTTCAGCCGCGACAACCGCGCGGGCCGCCTCAACCTCGATTTCGGAAAGCCGCCACCAGCGAGAGCCCGAGGACGCGAGAGTCTTGGTCCACAGCAGATCGATCCAGGCGTCGGGCGCGCGCTCCGTCTCAGGCAACTGGCCGAGATGGGACAACCCCAGATCGGCAAAGCGTGCGGCCTCGGCGTTGGCGAACATCCGCAGACAGCGCGAACCCGCTATCCGGCATGCTCGCACAACGAGCCGGTCCTCTCCGCACAGTACTGCGTGACGCGCCAGATCGCCCGCCACTTCGGGTTCGGTCATCATCCTATCGGCGAGCACGCGGGCAATATGCCCGTGCAGCAGCCGTCGGCGTGGCTGTGAGATCGCGCGGTAAATGCTTTGCTGCACCAGCTCATGCGCGAAGACATAGGCATCCTCGCCGTCAGGCCGGATGATGCGGCGCCGTTCGACGCCGGACAGGAGCACCGCCAGCTCCAACGGGCCCAGACCGGACACCGTGCCGAGTAAGGTCAGATCGAAACGCCGGCCGAGGGCGGCTGCCGATGCAAGCAGGCTCTGCGCGTGATCGGTGAGCCGTGCCAGTTCGGCCAAGATCAAAGTATCCAATGATCGCGGCGTTCCAGCCGTGATCATTTCCTGGGCGTGCGCCAACGTGACGGCGAGCAGCGGATTGCCGTCGCTTTCGGCACCGAGCGCCGCCGCATCGCCGCGGGGGTTAATAACCCGAACCAAATCCGTCGTTTCGGCGCCGCTCAAAGGTTCGAGGTCCGCCGTCACCAATCGATTCGTTTGAGTAAGAAATCTGATCAACTGGCTGGCCGCCGGATTGTCGTACAGTTCACCCGGCCGGCCCGTGAGGACGATCATCAGCGGACACGGCGCGTTGAACGATCGGATAACGTAATGCAACAACGCGGCCGAGGCGTCGTCGAACCAATGAATATCATCAAACAGCAACACGCCCGGGCATTTTCCTGATAGTGTCCGAAGTAACCCGGTAACCGAATCGAAGAGGCGTGCGCGATTCGTCTGCTCCCGCGCCTCCAGGCCCAGATGGGGGCGGATCAATGCGAGGCCAGGACGAAGCTTGGCGGGAATTTGTTCGGCCGCGATGCCGCGCAATGCGTCGATCCAGACACCGAATGGCCGCGCCGCTTCGACTTCGAACGCGCGGCCATACCACACCTGACATCCGTTGGACCGTGCCCGGTCCGCCAGATGGTCCAGCAGGCGGCTCTTGCCAATGCCGGGCTCCCCGGTCAGGAACAGAACGCGCCATCCATCGCCCGCGACGGCGGCGGCGATCATTTGATCTATGATGGCGCGTTCGGTGTCCCGTCCGATCAGTGGGATGGCTGGAGGTTGTTCCTCGGTGCGGACGGCGCCGCCGGACTCCTCTGGGTCACCAGAGAGTTCGGACGTGAACCCTGTCGCGGGGGCGGAACCCACGGCTCGCCGGGCCCGGCTGAGTATGCCCAATCCGGGGGCTCCGAATTCGGATTCCAGGAGCCTCCGAGCATGGTCGTGGTATGCGATCGCCTCATGCCGCCGGCCCAGTTGCCCAAGTAGGGAAACAATCTCGGCATGACCGTCCTCGGCCAAAGGATCGGCGGTCGCCAATGCCCGTGCATGGACCAGCGCCTCAGCGGGATTGTTCCGCGAGCGGTCGATGAGCGCGCGAATCAGGGCGAGATGCAGACGGCTGGCCGCTTCGCGTTGCGCCAGACACCAGTGATGGAATCTGTAACAGCCCGGCAATTCCAGGCCGTCGAGAAATATGCCATTGCAATGACCGAGTGCTGATTTCAGCGCGGATGGGGTCATCGCCGCGACACCGGCTTTCATGAGACCGTGAAGCGTGTGCAAGTCGACGGCGGCGGACGCGACTTCAAGCGCGACCCATTCGCGATCTGCCCGCACCTGCGCGCGGCTGTCGTCCCCCAGTACGTTCCGGATCTTGTTAAGGCTCCAGCGCAGTTCCGCGCGTGGGTCGTTCGGGCCTTCCCAGAGAAGGTCGCACAAATGTTCGCGCCGATGTGCCGTCGCGGTACCCGCGAGATAACCCAGCAGCGCGCGCGTCTTCTTCGACGCGGGGAGTGTCACTATCTGCCCATCGCGAAGGACGCGCGGATCGCCAAGAAGGCGAATCTCGAAGCCTGTGTCCGTCATAGTCAACTACTCATCGCCAAACTACGCGGATGTCAGTTTGCTTTGGTCAAGGCTTGTGGACATCGCGGCTGGCGAAGCGACAGCAGCCTACGCGCGATCGGGCCGCCGGGACAAGCCGTCCTGAGGGGACATTCTAACTTTGCACGAAGGGGACATTCCTACTTTGCGCTAACATGCTGCTGCGCGCCTGTGTGCTGGCGAGACGGCGCAAGACCCTGGCCGCTTGCACGCGGCGGACCTATCTGGGCCGGCTGGACCGGGAAATGACCGCGATCATGGGGCTGGCGCCAATCGACAAACATGGCTAGCGGCTGCGAAAACGATACGGGAAGGTGCGAAATAGTTTGTTCACCTTCCTGGAGCATCCCGACGTCCCACCGGATAACAACGGCAGCGAGCGAGAAGTCCGCCCTACAGCGACATACCGCAAGGTCACCGGAGGCTTCCGATCCACCTGGGCCGCTGACCTGTTCGCCAATGTCAGGTCGGTCGTTGAAACCGCTGCGCGCCAGGGGATCGATGCATATGAGGCCATACGCACCGTTCTGCGCGGCGGATCTGTGCTTCAACTGAGCTGAGCAGTTACCCTACTGGTTGGTAGCGTTACAGTTAAAGGACCGCGTTCGCGACGGCTTCGATGTGGATCAACTCCGTGTGCAGCAGGAAATCGGAGGAAGTGCGCGTTCTGCGAAGTACTTCCCCCACCCGCCCTCAAGCCTCATGCTTCAGCCGCAAACCCGCCTCCGGCCAATCCATCGCCACCAACTTTCCGGTTCCCGACAGCGTCATATACGCCGTCTTCATGTCCGGCCCGCCGAAGCAGATGTTGGTGCAGAACATGTCGGGCATGGGGACCTGCCGGAT
>JAYVXQ010000159.1:0-6080 GCA_043785025.1 Acetobacteraceae bacterium | reverse complement strand
GGTTTCGGAGAAATCCGGGTATACGCGCCCAGGGTTGGTGTGGCGGCGGGCGCAAAACCAAAAGGATACCCGGATTTCGGAGAGATCCGGGTATATCTTCCGGCGCGATCGCTGGAGTTGATCGTAGCAGATACGCGACGCCCCCGGCCAAATTTTGTGGCACCCAGGGCATTTCGATTGGCCGCGTCCGCACCCCGAACAGCAGCACCACCCGGCCCAGACGGTTGCCGATGCTCTTGAACCCGTTTATGGCCTGACATCAAATATTCATCTTATCCGTGAAAAATCGCCACGGGGACCCTTTCTTATGTGAATAAGGGCGTCATCCGATCTGGGCGTACGACTGGGCCGCTAAAAAGGCCGCCAAACAAAAGCTTCGAGCCGTTTCTGGATATCCGAACGAACGGAAACAGCTCTCACGAACAATTCCTGGTGGCGGGCTCCTGGTCCCGCGTCTGGGCCGTTTTCAACAGGGAGACCCGGACCGGAATGACGCCGATACCAACAAACTCGCCGACAAAAAGCGTCACATCCGCCCGTCGGACAAACGATATGAGTCCTCCGTGGCGCTGCGAATCCGCGCGGATTGGACACGTCACGCTCGCGTTGATGATCGCACTACAGGCCTCGGCCTGCTCGACCGTTGCTTCCGTCAGTCAGGGGCTGTTCGGTGGTGGCCCATCCGCCGGGCAACAAGGTTATGTGAAAGGCTTCCTGGGTCAGGTCGTCGCCGATGAACCCCGCGCGGCACTGGCGGGAAAGGAAGTCTTGTCCGCTGGCGGCAACGCCGCCGACGCGGCCGTTACAATCGCCCTCTCATTGGGCGTGACCTTGCCGTCACGCGCCGGCCTGGGAGGCGGTGGCGCCTGTGTCGCCTATTCCGTCAGCCGTAAAAACGCCGCCGGTGGCACGCCGGAATCGATCCTGTTCGTGTCCCCCGCCGTGCGGAGCGTCGGTGGCGGCGATCGCCCAACCGGCGTTCCATCCCTCGCCCGGGGCGTATTTCTGCTTCACGCGCGCCACGGAAAGCTATCGTTCGATTCGTTGGTCGCCAGAGCCGAACAGCTTGCGCGTGAGGGTGTCGCTGTCTCCGGGGCATTCGCACGTGATTTGGCCCTCGTCGCGGGCCCGCTGCTCGCCGATCCCGGCGCCCGCGCGGCGTTTGGGCCGGCGGGCGTGCCGCTGACCGAGGGGCAGGGAATGACCCAGCCGGATCTCGCCGCGACATTCGCCCAAATACGGGTCGCGGGCGTCGGCGATCTCCATCAGGGCATCCTGGCCCGCCGGATCGAACAAGGATCCGGTGGCGCCGGTATCCCCATTGGCGGCGCCGACCTGCGCGCGGCCCTTCCGTCAGTGATGGCACCCGCGATCGTTTCCTTCGGCGACGATAAGGTCGCGTTCGCGCCGACCGACGGTGGGATCGGCGCCGCCGCGGGGTTCCAGGCATTGATCCAGCAACCCGCTAACCAACAAGCCGCTTATACCAGGGGGCTCGCCGCCGCCGCTCGCTGGCACCAGGGTGGGATCAGCGCCGATCAGGTCCTAAACGCGGCGCTTCCGGATCAAATGGCGACGCCGTCTTTCCCGGCCTCGACGACCTTCGGTGCGCTTGATCCCAATGGCAACGCCGTCATTTGCGCGGTCACCATGAACAACCTGTTCGGAACAGGCCGCATGGTTCCCGGCCTGGGATTTCTGGCCGCCGCGTCACCCGCGTTTGTCCCAGCGCCCTTGCTGGCCGCGGGGCTTGCCTGGAACCCGCGTAAAGAAGCCTTTCGCGCCGCCGCCGGCGGCAGTGGTCAGGCCGGCGCGTCCCTGGCGGTCGCCGTCGCTTTATCGAATATGTTGCGGACTCAACAGCCCATGTCCGCGCTGGTGCCCGATCCCGGACGCGCCAACGTCATCTCCTGCGCCGGCTATTTACCCGGCTCCGAGAAAAGCTGCGGGGCGGTGGCTGACCCCCGGGAACCCGGCCTCGCGGCCGGCGGTGGCTGAACCATGGGATCGGTTCAAGTCCGCGGGTCTGATCATCGATTTCCGGGGATCAACCCGCTTGCCTCCGGCGGGACGTTTGAAAATGCGGCCGAAGGCGCGCCGTTCGCATGGCATTAAAAATCGGCCGCGGCGCGACCGCGCCTCCGTTCATGGTGATGGACGTGATCGCGGCCGCGAACGCCCGTCAGGCATCGCTCGCGCCCTCAGCGCCTCATGTCATCCGAATGGAGGTCGGCCAACCAGGCACCGGAGCGCCAGCCGGCGCGATCGCCGCCGTCCAATCCGCCCTGAGATCAGGGGATCCATTGGGATACACCGAGGCGTTCGGCCGCATTTCCTTACGAAATCGCATTGTCGTCCATATTCGGGACTGGTACGGAATTGACGTGCCAGTATCACGCATCGCGGTGACCGTCGGCGCATCAGGAGCATTTCCGCTGGCGTTCCTCGCCGCGTTCGATCCAGGCGACCGCGTCGCCTTGGCCGCGCCATTTTACCCGCCGTACGTCAACATACTCACGGCGCTTGGCATCGAGCCCGTTATTTTGGAAGCTGGCCCCGAAACAAGATTTCAACCCAACATCGCGATGTTGGAGCGTTTGGACCGCAAACCCGATGGACTGATGATCGCCAGCCCTTGCAACCCCGCCGGAACGATGCTGGATCCCGATGAACTCGCGGCGCTGGCGCGTTGGTGTGATTCAAACGGAGTCCGTTTGATCAGCGATGAAATCTACCATGGTCTGAACTATGATAACCCAATCGCGACCGCCGCCGCGTTCAGCCCGAACGCGATCGTTGTAAACAGCTTTTCAAAATATTTTTCGATGACCGGATGGCGCATCGGTTGGATGATTTTGCCTGAGGATTTGGTCCGTCCGGTCGAGTGTCTGGCGCAAAACATGTTCATCAGCGCGCCTTACATATCGCAGGTGGCGGCCGAGGCCGCGTTCGATTGCCATGCGGAATTGCGCGGCAACATTACCCGGTATCAGGCCGCGCGGGATTATCTGTTGGCGGCCATGCCAGACGCGGGTTTCAACACATTATCTCCCGCGCAAGGCGCGTTTTATCTTTACGCCGATATTGGCGATCGATCGAACGATAGTGTCGCATTCTGCGCCCGCATGCTCGAGCAAGCCGGCGTGGCCGCGTCTCCCGGTGTCGATTTCGATCGAACGCGCGGACATCGTTTCATACGATTCAGTTATTGCGGACCCGAAGACGATATGCGCGCCGCCGCCGATCGCCTGAAGCGTTGGCGGTAATACACCATCAAACCACCGCGGCGGCCGATTGCTTTCGCCGACGTTCATGCCATGCTTCGATAAGCTGTAGAACCGTGGCCGAGGTTTCCTCGATCGAGCGGCGCGTGACATCGATCACCGGCCATCCATTTCGATTACATAACCGTCGTGCCCATAAGAGTTCAGCCTTTACCGCGTCTTCATCGACGTATTCTGTCTCGGTCGTTCGAATGATTCCGGTCTGCCCTCCACTTCCTATTAATCTCAACCGGTGCCGCCGAATATCAATCAAGGCCTGGGGTTCGATCGCGAGCCCCACCACCGGGCACCGCGCGCCCTCAAGCCCATCAGGTAGCCCAGCATGGGGAACCAATGGGACATTGGCGGCTTTGATACCGCGGTTGGCGAGAAAAAAACATGTTGGCGTCTTGGAACTTCGCGATACACCCACAAGAATCACATCCGCTTCCGCCAGACCGATTTGCGCCTGACCATCGTCGTGTTGAAGCACGTAATGCATGGCATCGATACGCTTAAAATAATCCGCATTCATAACGTATTGGCGTCCTGGCCGATGGGCCGCTATCTCCCCGATATATTCCTGCAGCACATTCATAACGGGATCGAGAACGTTCACCACCGGTAAATTCAGCCGCCGTCCCATCGTCTCCAACTCACCCCTCAAAGCCTGATCGACGAGGGTCGACAAAACGGGTCCGGGCTCTTGCTCGATACCGTCGAGAACGCGATGAAGTTGAAACGACGTCCTGATCAGGCTCCACCGCTGAACAATAATCTGGGTGTTGTCAAATTGCGCCGTGGTCGCACGGGCAATCGTGTTCAGTGTTTCACCGGTTGCCTCGGAGACCAGATGGAGATTGATGCGGCGTTCACTCATCTCAGCGATCCCTCCTGGCGGTGATTGGGTATGAGGCGGCTTCGGTGACGGCGCAATCAAACACAGAAGGCGGCCGGGCGAATGATAGCGTATCAAGCAGGCGGCGTCTCGTCACCGGCCGTTTCCTGCAGGCGAATCGCATATAGAATTTTCGGGTTCAACCCTGGCCGTTTGGTATGATTATCGTGGCCTCTCGCGGCGTTAAGATCCGCTGAACCCCTTTAAGTGTCGCTAACGCCGCCACGGAAATTCAAATGCGATAGCCCTGCCGTTTCCTGGATCACGTCGCCGAACCGCGCGGCCACCGGCGTTCCGCCGCGATCAAGGTGTTTTCCAGAAGACAGGAGATCGTCATCGGACCGACCCCGCCAGGAACCGGCGTGATCGCGCCCGCGACCTTCGCGGCGGAAGAAAACGCCACATCCCCAACCAGCCGCCCATCGCTCAATCGATTAATCCCGACATCGATGACCGTCGCTCCAGGCGCGATCCATTCACCTGTTATCAGTTCAGGCCGTCCGACAGCGACGATCAAAATATCGGCACGCGTGCATTCGCCCAAAAGGTCCCGCGTTCGCGAGTGCGCGATGGTCACTGTCGCATCCGCCGCGAGCATCATCAGCGCGAGCGGCCGGCCAACAATTGACGAACGGCCAACGATCACCGCGCGGGCACCGACAATGGGTATTTTTGCCTCGGCCAGCAGAGCCATGACCGCACGCGGCGTGCATGGTTCCAATTCCGCCCGTCCCAGAGCCAATTGACCGGCATTAAACGGGTGGAAGCCATCGACGTCTTTCGCGGGATCGATCGCTTCGATAATCGCGCGCGGATCGATCTGAGGTGGCAACGGCAATTGTACCAAAATGCCATCCACCGCCGCATCCGCGTTGAAGGCCGCGATCCGCTTGAGCAATTCCGCCTGACTGGTGCCAGATGGCAACCGAACGGTTTGAGCGTTGATCCCAACGGCCGCTGCGGCCCGGTCCTTACTCCGCACATAGGTCGCACTGGCGGGGTCGTCGCCCACCAGAATAACGGTCAAACCGGGCTGAAATTCCAATCGCGCGGCGCGCGCCGCGAGTTCCGCCCGACGCTGCTGCGATAACTTCCGGCCATCGATGATCCTTGCGGTCATGTCACAGAAGCAAAGGCCGAAGTGTTCCGTAGGTGATCGCGAGGCCAATCCGCGCGAGCGCGCTTTCGGCTAATTGCAGGATGAGAATCAGCACGAGTGGACTAAGGTCAAGACCACCAAAATTCGGCATCAGGTTACGAATAGGACGCAACGCCGGTTCGGTGATGCGGTAAAAAAAATCGCTGAGCATATAAACGAACCGGTTTCGCGTATCCAAAACACCAAAAGATACCAAGGTAGAAAGGATTGCGCCTATTATAATCGCCCATTTATAAAGTGAAACCAACTGGCCCGCCAGGTTGAATATGTCCGTGATCATCCCGCGCGCTCTCCGATATCTTGCCTGAAACTAGCTTGGGCGGGTGTGCCCGGCAACAGATCATCCAGGAACGCAGGTGTCCGATACCAACGGCCCTCATTGTTGACCTACCTTCGATGGGTCAACAATGAGGGCCGTTGGTATCCTTGTTTGTTTCGCGCGCCGCGGCCCAACAACCCAGCGCGCCATACCAGCGGCTCGAAGTGATGGAAGAGTAATCGTTTCGGGCCTTAGAGTCTGTCCGGGATCATCCATCGTTTCTACCTAACCTCCTCTCCATCAGCCTTATCGATGCGAGCAGCAAATATACGCGTGCCTTTCGATTGAGGCATTTCCAATCTTTAGCCAAGCGTCGACACCGGTTCAGCCATGCAAGCGATCGCGGAACGTGTCAACGACTTTGATACACCCGGGTTCGGAATTTAAGCTCTTCTATTCTTCGTCGTGTCCGGCTGTGCGCGATTTTTCACTCACCCTTGC
>JAYVXQ010000158.1:0-6124 GCA_043785025.1 Acetobacteraceae bacterium | reverse complement strand
ACCGCTCCGCCCTTCGCCCCGAGGCCACAAGCGATGTCCCTTCTCGACCCCATTCCTTATACCGACGCCAAACTGCGCCGCATCCTGTCCGGCACGCGCGTGATCGCGTTGGTCGGCGCCAGTTCTAATTGGAACAGGCCCAGTTACTTTGTGATGAAGTATTTGCAGGGTAAGGGGTATCGGGTGATCCCCGTCAATCCTGGCACCGCGGGCAAGGCATTATTGGGCGAAACGATCTACGCCTCATTGCGCGACATCCCCGAAAAGATCGACCTGGTCGACGTCTTCCGCGCCTCGGATCAGGTCGTCCCGATCATGGAGGACGCCGTCGCCATCGGCGCCAAAGTCGTCTGGATGCAGTTGGGCGTGCGCAACGACGCGGCGGCGGAAATCGGCGAGGCGGCGGGCCTTGAAGTCATCATGAACCGCTGTCCGAAAATCGAATTCGGCCGTCTGGGCGGCGAGTTATCCTGGAGTGGGGTGAACTCCGGCATCATCCGCAACCGCGCGGCACAGCCGCCGAAAGATCGCGGCGGCAAACCCCAGGCGCTGCCGGCGGCGAACATCACCTATGGCTTCGAGACGCGGGCGATCCACGCCGGCGCCGCGCCGGATCCCACCACCGGCGCGCGTTCCACGCCGATTTATCAAACCACGGCGTACGTTTTTGACGATGTCGATCACGCCGCGTCGTTGTTCAATTTGCATAATTTTGGCTATATCTATTCCCGGCTCACCAACCCCACCGTTTCGGTCCTGGAAGAGCGCATCGCGAGCCTGGAGGGTGGGCGCGCCGCCGTCGCCGCCGCCTCGGGCCACGCCGCGCAATTCCTGACCTTCGCCACCATGCTGGAACCGGGCGACGAGTTCCTGGCGTCCCGCGCGCTGTATGGCGGGTCACTGACCCAGTTCGGCCTGAGCTTCAAAAAGTTGGGCTGGCACTGCCATTTCGTCGATCCGCTGGATCCGCAGAATTTCCACCGCGCGTTGACGCCGAAATGTAAGGCGATCTTCATCGAAAGCCTCGCGAACCCCGGCGGTATCGTCGTCGACATCCAGGCGATCGCCGAAATCGCCCATGCCGCCGGCATTCCGCTGATCGTCGATAACACTTTGGCCACGCCCTATTTGTGCCGCCCGATCGAATGGGGTGCGGATATCGTTACTCATTCGACGACAAAGTTCCTCGGCGGTCACGGCAACGCCATGGGCGGCATGGTCGTCGAGTCCGGCAAATTCGATTGGGCCGCCAACGGCAAATTCCCATCATTGACCGAGCCCGAGCCCGCCTATCACGGCCTGCGCTTCTATGAAAATTTCGGCGACTTCGCCTTCACCACCAAGGCCCGCGCCGTTGGTCTGCGCGATTATGGGCCGACCATGGCGCCGATGAACGCCTTTCTGACCATCACCGGTACCGAAACGTTACATGTCCGGATGGAGCGTCATTGCGAGAACGCCATGAAGGTCGCGACGTATCTGGCCGGACATCCCAAGGTCTCCTGGGTGTCCTATGCCGGTCTCGAATCCAGCCCGTATTACGCGCTGGCGCGAAAATACATGCCGAAGGGCGCCGGCGCGGTGTTCACCTTCGGGATCAAGGGCGGCTTCGCCTCCGGCGTGAAACTGGTCGAGGGTGTCGGCCTGTTCTCGCATCTGGCGAATATCGGCGACACCCGCAGCCTGATCCTGCACCCGGCGTCCACCACCCATCGCCAGTTGACCGACGACCAGCGCCTCGCCGCCGGGGCGGGACCTGAGGTGATCCGCCTGTCGATCGGCCTGGAGACAGCGGCGGACCTGATTGGCGACCTGGAGCGTGCTTTGGCCGACGCCTGATCCCCGTCACAGCGTGTGCAGCAGCACGGCGTTCTCACCGGTACCCGCCAGCGCGGTCAGCGCCGTGTCGGGATCGGGGATACCCGCCATGAAACGCGTGACCTCCTCGATGCTCGACAAGCCGGTCTGGCTGACGAATTTCGGGTAATCCTCGCGTAGACGCGCCATCAGCGCCGCCTCGCTGATCCATTGGCGCAACTGCGCGTTACTGAACCCGGTGCGCACCGCCAGCGCCGCCGCGTCGGCGTGGCTGAAATTCTCCACGCTGTCGAAGCCCTCGCGTTCCAGCCGCAATTCGTGATTAAAATTTAACCCATGCGGTAATCGTAACGGCATGACTTTGTTTTCGTCCGCGGGCAACAGATTATGCGCCAACCCCGAGATCAGGTTTTCTAAAAACGCCAGCGCCCGGCTGGGGAAAAACCCAAAGAAGAAGCTGATCGCGGGCAGCGGCGATTGCGGCGTCGTCAGGCCGGCGATCGGCGACCCGGCGTTTGACGACGACGGCTCCAGCGCGAACGATAAAACCAGCGGCAGCACGCTGGCGATGGCGATGCGCAACGACCCTTCGATGAAGGTTTCCGGTGTCAGATCGAGCGTGAAGAACGCCCGGCTCATCGCGCCCAGAAAATAGATGTAGGCGCCGAGAAAACCGAACTGGAAGCCAACCTGCGCGTGCATCAGATGGGCATAGAGCGCGGTGACCGCTTCCGCGGTATGCGGCCACCCGGCGGTCAAATAGGGGCCCAGAAGCAGCATGTTCGCGCCTTTGGCGAAATTGACGCCACAGCCGGGTCCAGCCAAAGGCTTGAACAGCGCGATGACGGTCACCCCCATCGTCACCATCAGCGTGGCCAGCAAAGCGCTGGCCCAAAAGAACCGGGCCTCGCCGCGGCGCTCGAAACGCGGGCGGACGCGCAGCCACTCGGCGGGGGGTAATTCATCTTGCAGCCGCGCCGCTTTCCGCCACGCCACGGCGCGCGTGTATATCAGCGGCACGACGGGAGCGGCACGACGGGAGCGGCACGACGGGAGCGGCACGACGGGCACGATCAGAATCGCGACCAGCGACAGCAGCAAATTATATTGGAAAAAGCTCGGATCGAACCAATGCGCGATCGCACGAATATCATGATATTGATCGCATGCGGCTGGCTTCGTGCTCTCGGTCACCAACCAGACGGCCGTTCCGGTGATCGGCAGAAAAATCAGCGACCATAACGCGGTATCCGCCAGGGTGCGCGCGCGTCGGCGGCGGACAATATCGCGCTCAGGGACCGGCATGGGCGGTGGCGGCGCCATGGTTCACTCCCTCGGCAAACGCGATCGATGCAGCAACAGTCTGACACCAAAACGAGATGTGATCGAATGGCCGCGCGCTGGCCCGATCGGCGGGCGCCAGGCTCCAACCCACGAGTTCCAGATGGTCGGCGCGCAATGTCCCGCGAAATTCCCCCCATCGCGCCGAGGCCGCGGGCACCAACCCGTCGTTGTCCTCATCGATCGATCCGGCGATGAAGCGAATTGGGCCGGCGATCTCGCCGTGCGGGCGAAACGCCGCATAGGATGCATAATGCACATCGGGCCGGTCCGGAATTGGTTCGCGTTCCCGCGTGCGCGGATCCAGATCCGTCAGCGCCGATCGCCACAATCCCCGCGCGGCCCGTGCCACGGGTCCGGGATCCTCCAGCAGACGCCGCGCCACGACGGACCCAAGATGCGGCGTCGCGACCGTGACCAATCGCCTGACGCGCCGGTCCGGATCCAAATTGGCGATCACGTAACGGCCATCCAACCCGCCCATGCTGTGGCCCAACAGAACGAAGGACGCGGCGCCATGATCGCGCAACGCCCGCGCCAGCGCCCCGGCCCGTTCCGCGATCGTCCCCGCGTAGGGCAGTCGCGGGATCAACGGCTCGATCCCCATCGCCCGCAACGCCCGCCCCACACCCCGGAAATAATCGAGCGGCCCAATCCGAACAAAGCCCAGAAATCCGTGTACCAGGACGGGAACCGGCGATCGCTGTTGTGTCATAACGCACGTCCTTTGCAACCACGCGCTGACCGGCTCGTTCGCGTCTCCCAAGAAACGGAAACGCTTCGATCCCGATGAAACGGGCCAAATCGCGACGCCCCCTCATGGACACAGCCCAGTGTGCGCCAGACCGGCGGCTTTGCTCAACCTTTAACTGCCCTGGCCTTAGCTGCCCTGGCCTTAACTCCTCTGGCCTTAACTCCTCTGGCCTTAGCTGCTCTGGCTTGACACCCGGGATCGCGTGCCCATTGATCCCGAACCGGAAAAAAGTGAGGAGACGATGGCCGCCAAATCGAAAATCAGCAGCGGATTCCGCGCCGCGGTGGCCGATATCCAAGACGGCAGCGTCATCGCGTTCGGCGGTTTCGCCATGCCGGGCACCCCGTTCAACCTGATCCAGGCGCTGATGGAGCACGGCGCCAAACGCCTGACCCTCGTCGCCAACACCACCGGCGGGGCGCAAAAACCGCGCATGCCCGACATCGGCATGCTGGTGGAAAACGGCCAGGTCGCCAAAGTCATCTGCGCCTTCACCGCCGCCACGCGCCCCACCGATCCGATCCCCTTCACCAAATATTACGAAGCCGGAGAGGTTGAGGCCGAGCTTGTCCCGCAAGGCACGCTCGCGGAACGGATGCGCGCCGCGGGTGCCGGCATCCCCGCCTTCTACACCCCGACCGCCGTGGGCACCGAGCTTGCCGCCGGCCGCGAAACCCGGGTGATCAACGGGCGCGAGTATCTGCTGGAATACGCGCTGCCGCTGGACTACGCCTTTATCCGCGCCCGCCGCGCCGACACCTTCGGCAATCTTCAGTTCCACCGCGCGCAACGCAACTTCAACCCGATCATGGCCACCGCCGCGCGCCGCACCTTGGCCGAGATCGAGGAGCCGATCGTTCCCGCCGGCGATCTGGACGCCGACGCGATCCATCTGTCCGGCCTGTTCGTCCACCGCATGATCCAGGTCCCGCCCTCCCCAGAGGGAATTTGGCCCCAAAAACGACAGGAGCGCCGCTGATGAGCGGAAGCAAAGGCCTCAACCGCCAGCAAATGGCCGATCTGGCCGCGCACCAGTTCCAGGATGGCTGGATTGTGAACCTCGGCGTCGGCATCCCGACCATGGCCTCCAACACCGATATCGGCGACCGCGACATCGTCTATCACTCGGAAAACGGCGTGATCGGCTATGGTCCCGTGGCGGAAGAGGGGACCGAGGATCTCGACCTCGTCAACGCCGGCGGGCAAAACGTCACGCTGAAACCCGGTGCGGCCGTGGTGCATCACGCCGATAGTTTCGCGATCATTCGCGGCGGGCACATCGATGTCACGGTCATGGGCGCTTACCAGGTGTCGGCGGGCGGGGATTTCGCCAACTGGAAGCTGAAGGGCCAAAAAGGCGGCGGCATCGGCGGGGCGATGGACCTCGCGGCGTGCGCGAAGCGGGTGTTCATCATCCTGGAGCACACCACCCGCGACGGCACATCGCGGTTGACGCCGCATTGCGATTTGCCGATCACCGCCAAGGGCGTGGTCAAGCTGGTCGTGACCAATTACGGCCTGTTCGAACCCACCGGCGAGGGCTTTAAACTGTTGCAAATCGCCCCGGGCGTGACGGTGGACCAGATCCGCGCCGCCACCGCGACTCCGCTGGCCGTCGCCGACCCGCTGCCAGAGGTGCGGCCGGCGAGGTGAACGACGACACGGTCTTCGCCCCGGCCTCGGGCATGGGGCGGGCCGCCATCGCCATTCTGCGCCTCAGCGGGCCCAGTACGGCTTCCGCGCTGACAGCGGTGTGCGGCCGCCTGCCGCCGCCGCGCCGCGCGTCGCTCAGGGCGTTGCGGGACCGGGGAGGCGCATTGCTGGACCGCGCCATGGTCCTGTGGTTCCCCGGACCCGCGTCCTACACCGGGGAGGATTCCGCCGAACTCCATCTCCACGGTGGCCGCGCCGTCATTGAGGCGGTGGCCGATGCGCTGACCGATCTCGGCCTGCGTCCCGCCGAGCCCGGCGAATTTACCCGCCGCGGGTTCCTGAACGGCAAGCTCGATCTGGTGTCGGCCGAGGCGGTTCACGATCTGGTCGCCGCCGAAACCGATGCGCAACGCCGTCAGGCCCTGCGCCAACTCGACGGCGAGTTGGGCTCGCTTTACCGCGATTGGGCGCACCGGCTGCGCATCGCCTTGTCGCGGCAGGAAGCGCTGATCGATTTCCCCGAGGAGGATCTGCCGCCCGCGGTCGAAGCCGAGCTGC
>JAYVXQ010000157.1:0-6129 GCA_043785025.1 Acetobacteraceae bacterium | reverse complement strand
CCATGCCCATCGCCAGCAGATTGGCGATGAGCGAGGTCAGGAACACGGTCTTGCCCGAGCGCGACAATCCGGTGACCGCGACCCGGATGGGCCGGTCGTTGAGCAAATTATCGAGCGAGGACCAGACCTGGCCGGCGGTGTTCAGCAGGTTGCGCAATGCGTTTAGCGCGCCAAGGGGGTGGGCGCTTGCGGATTGGTGACGGCCCCGCCGGTCGCGGTGCGCCCGCCATCGACGACATATTGCGCCCCGGTGATGTTGCCCGCGAGATCGGAGCAGAGGAACATCACGAGGTTCGCGACCTCCTCCGCCGTCCCGTAACGGCCGATCGGGATCGACTGCTGATAGCGCGCGCCGACCGAAGCCGGATCATCAGGGTTCAACATCGACTCGACGGCGTGGATCATCCGCGTGTCGATCGGGCCCGGACAGATCGCGTTGACCCGGACTCCGGCGCGGCCGACCTCGCCCGAGGCGGTTTTGGTCAGGCCGATCACCGCGTGTTTGGAGGCGACGTAAGCGGGCATGTTGGGCGAGCCGACGAGGCCCGCGATCGAGGCGGTGTTCACGATCGCGCCGCGGCCCTGTTTGATCATCACCGGCAGGACATGGCGCAAGCCAAGGAAGACGCCTTTGACGTTCACCGCCATGACGCGGTCGAACATGTCCTCGTCGTACTCGGCGGTGGGGGCGATCGCACCCTCGATCCCGGCGTTGTTGTAGAAGCAGTCGATGGCGCCGTACGCGTCGAGCGTGGCTTTGACGTAGTTTTGGACCTCGAGCGTTTTGGTGACGTCGGCGGGGACGGACAGGGCGGCCCCACCTTGCTGGCGGATGATGCCGGCGGTGGCCTCGCTCGCGTCTTTGTCGTGGTCGACAATGACGACGCGCGCGCCTCGGCTGGCGAAGCCGATCGCGGTGGCGCGGCCGAGGCCGTTGCCCGCGCCGGTGATGAGGGCGACTTTGCCGGTGAAATCCATGGTTTCCTCCTGTGGGCGTTGCGTGTGTTTAGCACGGGGTGGTGGAGGTCCGGAATTCCCGGCGGGCTTCTTCCAGGCACGACCAGACGTAAGGGGTGAAGGAGCGGGCGGCCTCCAACTGGAAATGTGTGCCGCCGCGGCGCCAGAGGATGATGGGGGCTTTGCCGAACAGCGTGCGGGTGGCGGCGCCGATGGACAGGGTGTCGAGGTCGAGCGGGCAGAAGGCGTTCAGGCACCAGGCGGCTTTGGGTCCGATGATGGCGAGGCCGATCAGCGCGTCGGACAGGTCGACGCCGTTGGGTGCGTGTTCGTGGATCAGGGCTTCGGTCGGGCCGAGCGTGAGGGCGTTTTCGGCGGGCGTTTGGATCAGGGTTTTGGCGGTGAAGGGGAGGATGGTGATCTCCGCGAGCGGGCATGGGGCGGAGGCGGGGCGTGCGAAGGGCGCGCGGGTCAATGTGGCGGTGCGGGCCCTGGGTGTGACGGTCACAGGTTGGGTCATGCGGGCGCCCGTTGGGTCGTAAAAGACTGGTTTGGTGATCGTGACCGCGATCCGGGTGCCGTGCATCGGGACATGGGCCGTCGCGCCGATCAAAGCGCGGCCGTTATTGACCAGCGCGAGAGCGATCGAGCGATTCAGGGCGGTGCTGTGATAGGCGGAGGTGACGAAGCCGATGGATTTTGGCGTGTCGAGAACGATCTGGGCGCCTTCTTCCAGGATTATCGTCGGGTGCCTGGTCAGAAGGCCCACCAGTTTCGGGCGGTCGGGTCGGATCATATCGGGGCGGGACAGCGAGCGTTTGCCGACGAAATCGCCTTTGCCGGTGGCGATCATGCCGGTCAGGCCGAGGTCGGCGGGGATCACGGTGCCGTCGGTTTCCTGGCCGGCGATGAAAAATCCTTTCTCCGCCCGCAGGATGTGCATGGTTTCGGTGCCGTAGCGTGTGGCGCCGGTGGTTCGTAGCAGTTCCCACGCGGATTGGGCGTATGACGCGGGGATGTTGAGCTCGTAGCCGGGTTCGCCAGTGAAGCTGACGCGCATCAGGCGGATTGGCGTGCCGGCGAAATGTCCTTCGCGGATGCTCATGTGCGGCATCGTGGTCAGGTCGATGTCATCGAGGAAGGGCGCGAGGGCTTCGGCGGATCTTGGGCCTTGCAACGCGATGCAGGCGAATTGCTCGGTGATCCCGGTCAGATGCACGTCGAGTTCGGAAAACTCGGTTTGCAGATAGTCTTCCATGTGATGCAGGACCGAGGCGGCGCCGCCGGATGTCGTGGTGACGTGGAAACGATCGGGCGCGAGGCGGGCGATGACGCCATCGTCGCGGATGAAACCATCCTCGCCAAGCAGCAGTGCGTATTTGCAGCGGCCAGGAGCGAGGGTTTTGAAGTTTCCGGTGTAGATCCGGTCGAGGAATTCGGCCGCGTCTGGGCCGGCCACGTCGATTTTGCCGAGGGTGGAGGCGTCGAACAGGCCAAGATCGGAACGTACGGCTTCACATTCCCGCGCCGTGGCATGGGCTATCGTTTCCGTATTGATAGGAAAATAGCGAGCGCGAAACCAGCCGCCGGTGTGTTCGAAAACAGCATCGCGATCGTCGATTGGGGTGCGCCGGATCGGGTCGTACAGATCGCCGCGGGCGGGCCCTGAGAAGGTCCCGAATGTCACCGGGGTGTAGGGCGGGCGGAAAGTGGTCAGTCCGATTTCAGGGATCGGGCGGCCGATCAGCGCCGCGATCGTTGTCAAAGCGTTGATGTTGGAGGTTTTGCCCTGATCGGTCGCCATTCCGGTGGTGGTGTAGCGTTTGACGTGCTCGATGGCGCGGAAGCCCTCGGCCGTCGCGATGGCGAGATCTTTGGTGGTGACGTCGTTTTGGAAGTCGACGAAGGCTTTGGGGTGGATCGGTGGCGGTGAGGGGGGCGTGTTGGCGCTGTTGGCCGGGGTGTGCTCGACGACGAAGGATTTTGGCGCGCCGCCGCCCGCCTGGTGACCGGCGGCGAGGCAGGCGGCGAGGTCGAATTCTCCGGCGCAGGCGCCCGCGGAGCCGGGGTGATTGGGCAGGTAGACGCCTGTCGCGGGATCGAAATGAAGCGGGCGGCGGGCCTGGGAATGGAGGTGGACGGAGGGGGTCCAGCCGTCCGACATCAGAACGCTATCGCAAGCGATGCGGGCCGTTGGAATGTCGACCGCGGTCACCCTGCCGCGCCCGTGCGTGTTGGTGATGGTGGTGCCGGTGTGGACGGGGATCCCCGCGGTGTTCGCCGCCGTCAGAAGCGTGGGATCGATGGTGGCGCGGCGGTCGAGGATGGCGGCGATGGTGACCCCGGCGGCGGCGAGGTCGAAGGCGACGTGCCACGCGCTGTCATGCGACGTGACGATGACGGCGCGGTGTCCGGGCAGCACGCCGTAACGATTGAGATACGTCCCCGCCGCACCCGCGAGCATGATTCCGGGCCGGTCGTTGTTGGGGAAAACCATCGGCCGCTCGATCGCGCCCGCGGCGATCACGACGCGCGCGGCGCGGACCAGCCACAGGCGCTCGCGTGGGAGATCCGGCGACGGATCGGCGAGGTGGTCGGTGACGCGCTCGGCGATGCCAATCATTTGGTCAGGATACCAGCCGAAGGCGGTGGCGCGGGTCAGGATGGTGACGTTGGGCGTCGGGATCCAATCGGCGGCCTGGATCCCGTCGATGCGGGTTTTTGGTTGCGAGAGCAACGACCCGCCGGGTGCGTTCTGTTCGTCACAGAGAATGACGCGCTGACCGGTGACGGACCCGGCTTTGGCGGCGGCGAGGCCGGTGGGGCCGGCGCCGATGACCAGCAGGTCGCAATGGGCGTAACGGTGCAGATAGCGGTCGGGATCGGGGTCTTTGGGCGCGCGTCCAAGACCCGCGGCGGCGCGGATCGCGGGCTCATACAGGCGTTTCCAAAAGGCGTGCGGCCACATGAAGGTTTTGTAGTAGAATCCGGCCGAGAGCAGCGGCGACGCGAGTCCCGCGATCGCGCCCAGATCGAAACGGATCGAGGGCCACGCGTTTTGGCTTCGCGCGGTCAGGCCTTCATGGAGTTCGATCGTGGTCGCGCGGAGGTTGGGGGTGACGCGGCCCAAGCCGCGGTCGATGGTGACGAGGGCGTTGGGTTCCTCGGCGCCCGCGGTCAGGATGCCGCGCGGACGGTGATATTTGAAGGATCGTCCGGTCAGATGGATGCCGTTCGCCAGCAACGCCGAAGCCAACGTGTCGCCGCGGATACCCTCCAGCGGTTTGCCGTCGAAGGAAAAACGGATGCGCTCCCCTTGGCCGATCCGAAAGGCGCCGGTCATGATCCCGGTTTCGCGGTCGAGAGGATTTTGTCCGTGACGGTGTCGCGGGTGCAATTGAAGAAGCGGCCGCAGCCGTGCTGGTGGCGCCAGCGTTCGGTGTGGATGCCTTTGGGGTTGGTCCGGATATACAGGAAGTCAGCCCATTCCGCGTCGGTGGTCACGGCGGGTTCGGAGGGACGGATGATGTTGGCGGCGCCGCCGTAATGAAATTCGATTTCAGAGCGCGGGCCACACCAGGGACACGGGATCGCCAGCATCAGTGGGACACCGCGGCCGCGGCGGCCTCGTTGATCAGGCGGCCGGTGCGGAAACGCTCCAGGTTGAACGGCGCGGCAATGGGGTGCGGTTCGCCGCGCGCGATGGTGGCGGCGAACACGTGGCCGGAGCCCGGGGTCGCCTTGAAACCGCCGGTGCCCCAGCCGCAATTGACGAATAATCCCGGCACCGGTGTCAGGCCAATGATCGGGGAACGATCTGGTGTCGTATCGACAATGCCACCCCAATTGCGCAGCATGCGCAGGCGGCGGAAGCTGGGGAAAAGCTCGCAAATGGCGGCGAGCGTATCGGCGGCGATGTGCGGACCTCCCGCCTGGCTGTAGGACGTGTAGGCATCGGTGCCGGCGCCGATCACCAGCTCGCCTTTATCGGATTGCGAAATATAAGCATGCACCGTGTTCGACATGACGACGCAGGGCAGGACCGGTTTCACGGGTTCAGACACCAGCGCCTGTAACGGGAACGATTCGAGCGGCATGCGCACGCCGGCCATGTCCATCAGGACGCTGGTATGGCCCGCCGCGACGACGCCCACGCGGTTGGCGCGGATCGGACCGGCTTCGGTTTCAACGCCGGCGATGGCGCCGTTGCGATCGCGGATCATCCCGGTGACGGCGCGGTTTTCAATGATATCGACACCAAGCGCGCTGGCGGCGCGGGCGAAAGCCCATGCGACGGCGTCATGCCGGGCGGTGCCGCCCCGGCGTTGGAGGGCGGCGCCGAGGATGGGATGGCGGGAGGTTGGGCTGATGTTCAGCGGCGGACAGAATTCTTTCGATTGCCCAGGGGTTAGCCATTCGTTGTCGATGCCTTGCAGTTGGTTCGCGTATACGTGACGGCGGAACACGCGGACATCATGTTCGTTATGCGCCAGCATCATCACCCCGCGCGCTGAATACATCACGTTGTAGTTCAATGCCGCGGACAGACCTTCCCAGAGTTTCAAGGAATGTTCGTAGATGGCGGCGCTTTCGTCCCAAAGATAATTCGATCGGATGATCGTGGTGTTGCGTCCGGTGTTGCCGCCGCCTAACCAACCTTTGTCGAGGACGGCGATATCTCGGATGCCGAACTCGGACGCCAGATAATACGCGGTGGCGAGGCCATGTCCGCCGGCGCCGACGATGATGACGTCATAGGCGGCGCGCGGCTCGGGCGAGCGCCATTGCTCGGGCCATGCGCCGGAGAACGCGCGGCGCAGCAGCGACCAGGCGGAGAAACGGGCGGTATCCAGCATTGGCGGATTGTCTCCGCCTGGACGGCGCGGCGCAAGCTGGGTATGGATTTCGTGGTTCAGGGGGATCGGTGATGGCGAATTTCGACTATATTATCGTGGGCGCGGGCTCGGCCGGATGCGTGCTGGCGAACCGGTTGTCGGAGGATCGGAATAACCGGGTTTTGCTGCTGGAAGCGGGACCGCCGGATAATTCGATGTGGATCCGGATCCCGGCGGGGTTCACGAAGTTGTTGAACAATCCCGCGTATAACTGGAATTTCGAGTCGGAGCCGGAGCCGAACGCGAAGAACCGGGTCATTCCGATCCCGCGCGGGAA
>JAYVXQ010000156.1:0-18457 GCA_043785025.1 Acetobacteraceae bacterium | reverse complement strand
GGTGAGGGGTGGATCGTTGGGACTGGTTCTGGTTTTGGGATGGCGAAGGTTTTAGCACGAAGGTCTCGGAGCTCAGGGAGGTCACGGAGGAGAGATATTGGGGCGATGTGATCGTTTTTTCTTCGGTCCGTGGGAGTATCCGAATTTCTGTGTGTGAGGCGTGTTCAGTCTCACCCACCATTGGGTGACCGGACCTTAAGTGACGAGTGATCGTGACCGCAAGGTAGAACGTGTTGCCGCATCCGTTCCTTTGTGCGATCCGGACACCTGTTCCTTCGTCCCGACCGGGGCATTGCGCGAGGTTTCACGAAGCCGTCCCCGGGAATGTGCGGGCGATCTGCGCAATCTTTTGAGCGATACCCTCAGATGAAAGAACAAAATCTATAAATCCAGTCTTTATGGCACTCTCAGGCATATCCGACCACTCCGACGTCTCGGGCGTCTGCGCGATTGTAATGCCGCCGACTTCCGTTATGTTTCTCAGCGATGGCGCCCCATCCCCATCGAGACCCGAGACGATGACAGCCACCAATTTTCCGTCCCAGTCCTGTGCCAGGGAACGCAGAAAAATTGTAATCACATCGGGCCACCCAAAAGGTTTTGATATCGGCATCAGGCGGAACTCTCCACCAAGAAGATATAAATCGTGCTTTGACGGAATAATAAATACATGGTTGGGTTGAAGGCATAAACCTTCCGTGATCAGTTCGACCGGCATTTCGGTGTAGCGCGGAAGAATTTTGTGGAGGTTGGTGAGCGTGCGGGCCATGTGATGAACGATGACGATTGCAACACCCAGGTCGGGGGGTAAGTTGCTAATAATATTGACATACGCGGCCGTGCCGCCGGCGGAGCCTCCCACGCAAACGACAGGAAAATCTTTTCCCATCGGCTTGCTCTGCACTTCTGGTCCGTTACCTTCGCCCATCACACAGTGCTCGAAAAGATATCGGTTCTGATTTTCATGGGATCTTGTTTCCCCGGGGAAAATGCGCCGTGACGGTTGTTCCTTTTTGTTCACTGGATGTCACAGTGATATTGCCGCCGTGGGAGATCACGATTGCTTTGGTAATGAAAAGTCCCAGGTCGAGTCTGGCGGATTCACCCTGGATCTGACGCTCATCCTCCCCGCGCGGTAGCGGATCAAAAACAGTGCCGACAGAGTATGGCGAAATCGCATCTCCGGTGTGAACCGACAGGATCACTTCCTGGTCCTCCCCGCTCGCGACAATAACAATCGCCGAGGTCTTCAATCCCTGCAGGACGGCGTGACCGATCAGGTTTGACAGAACCTGCTCGACGCGGGCGCGGTCCCATTCCCCTTTAAGATCTCCGGACGTTTCGATCAGGATTTTCCGGTCCGGGTGCGCGATCTGCTCTTTTTCCGCGGTCTCATGGACAGCGGTTGCTATATCCATCTCACCCGGAACGATTGGCACACCTTTACCAAGGCGGATCCCGACGGCATCAATCAGATCGGAAACGAGTGGAGTGATATGGGCAGTGCTGCTCTCGATCTGGGATACGCGCTTAACATCCTCGAGATCAAGCGTGCCCTTCATTAGAAGCTCCTTGGCAGAATTTCGCACCTCCGCGAGAGAGCCGCGAAAGTCATGAACCAAAGCCTCGGCCAGCAGGCTTCCCGCATAGTCCAGTTTTTTAGTGAAACGGGACAGCGATTCAGTCATGATCTGGTCGATGGCCTCATTAAATCGCAGTAGATCCGGAAGAATGTCGTCAGTTTTAGTCCATTCAGATCGCCATAGTTTTATCACACTTGCACGCAGAGCGCGGAACTCGGAGATCATCTCGATTGTATCAAAGCCTGCTATAAACCGAAGGTCGGCATGGGTTTCGGCGGCGCTGTCATCCGCTCCTCCCGTTTTCGGACCCTGTCCCTTGGCTTTCTCGCTTCGCTCTCGTTCGGTTTCGGGAGTTTCAAGATCACCTGCGACGAATTGAAGCAGACCGACAATGTGATCGCGCAGCATGATCCGGTCCATGTGCGCGGCGGAGGGTAAATATGTCCCCGCGAATTCCTGCCATTCCGCAACGATGGCGTCTCCGTTCGACCGGATAAATGCTGCCAGCTCCATGACAAAAGTCTCCTGAGGATCGAGGGATCCCTGACATTGAGCCAGTGATCTTCTCAGTATGATAGTGCCGGTGTTTGAAAACAAATTCCTGTCACGGTGCTTCCGCTGGAGGAAACCAAGCCCACATATAGAGATAAGCAGGGAGAAGACAATGTCATTTAAAGCGTATATGTCCAAAAAAAGGTTTGATGGGTTACCTCACGGAGATTTCGCGCAACACGCGCATGAGGATCCAAACCTACCGGATGCCCAAACCTGGCGAGAACTCGAAGCCTATCTGATTGGTCGAAAAACTGATCTTGTGACGATAACGAGCGCTTCTGAGTGTTGGAAGAAATATCAGGCGTCGCATAAAGGCGCTTAAGGTATTTATAACAGGCTGTTGAAAACCCTTTTGGTCCCCTCGGCGCCGCTTCGATTCGCTGCGAAGATAGATCAGCCATCGGGCATCGGGGAGTGTCCGAATTTGTTTGGGCTTGGACGCTTTGGTGGTTCAGGCGAGACACGGTGGTTTCTTTCGGCGTTTTTCAATCGCCAGGACTTATATTATACTAACGCGCTTTATGATTGACCCATCTTTGATGGCGCAATCGGCGCTGGTATTATTTTTTAGTTTCGCGCGCCGCCGCCCACCAACCCAGCGCGCATACCAACGGTCCGAAATGATGGAAGAGTCATCCGTTCGGACCGTTGGTATAAAACCGCGCGATCCGTTCGGGGCTGACGCCCAGACGCCACGCGGTCAAACAGCACAGGTTGCGCGCGGAGCGCCGGTACCAGCCGTCGCGCTCCCATTTCGCCGCCGAGGTCACCGCGCGCGCCGCGAGGCCCGCCAGCCGCGCTCGCCCCAGACGGCTGACCAGATCGACATCCTCCATCAGCGGCAGCGCCCGCATCCCCCCAATGGCGGCCAGAACGCGGCGATGGATCAGCAGCCCCTGATCGCCATACGGTAGCGCCAGCACCCGGCAGCGCCAGGCGACCGCGCGTTCCAGGCGGCGCGCGCGCGGGTCGGCGCTGTCCAGGGCGAAGCGGAAATACGCCGCCTGATCCGGATGATCGCGCATATGGGCGGCGGCCTCGTCCCGCCAATCCGCCGCCAGGATCGTGTCCGCGTGCAACAGCAGCAGCCAATCCTGGCCCGCTTCGGCGATGCCCGCCGCCAACTGCCCGCCCCGGCCCTTTTTGGCGCGCGTCACGATCGCGCCCGCCGCGGCGCCAATGCCGGCCGTTTCGTCGACGCTGCCGCCATCGGCGACGACGACCTCGGCGACCGTTCCAAGTGCCGCCAGCGTCAGGGGCAGCGCGGAGGCGGCGTTCCAGGTGGGGATGATGACGGATATTTTCACGTTTTGTTCTTGACGTCTCGCGGCCAGTTGGCGATGGTGTGCAGGCGAACACACGGGGAACGGACCATGCCGCGACTCGCCGAACCAGACAAGGACGCCATCAACGCTTTGGACCAGGCGGGTGCCGCCGATCCCCCACCCATGGCGCGGATGCCGTCGTCGGCCCGCCGTGGCCGAGGCGCTGTCTCCAACCCCGCCGTGCGATTTCAACCCGCGACCGTCAGCCCCTTCGATGACGGCTGGGATACGCTGACCGGGGAGATCGAGGAACCCGCGAAGCTGACGACCACGCTGATCAAGGACTCGACGAAGTCGGTCATCGCGTACAACACCTCGCCAGATCTGGGGTTCGATCGCGCGATCAATCCCTATCGCGGGTGCGAACATGGTTGCGTCTACTGTTACGCCCGCCCAACCCACGCCTATCTCGGCTATTCTCCTGGGCTTGATTTCGAAACCAAACTGATTTTCAAGCCCGATGTCGGCGCGCTGCTGGAAAAAGAACTGCGCAAAACCGGCTACGTGGCCCGGGTCATGGCGTTGGGCTCCAACACCGATCCCTATCAGCCCGTGGAACGCACCTTGAAACTGACCCGCGCGGTGTTGGAGGTTTTGGATAAATTCAACCATCCTGTCGGCATCGTGACGAAGTCGGCGGGCGTGCTGCGCGATGTGGATATTCTGTCCGGCATGGCGAAGCGCAATCTGGTGCGGGTGTATCTGTCGATCACCACGCTCGACCCGCGCCTCGCCCGGATCATGGAGCCGCGCGCCGCGATCCCCGCGCGGCGGCTGCACGCGATCGAGGAACTGACCCGCGCCGGCATCCCCACCGGCATCCTGACCGCGCCGATGATCCCCGGCCTGAACGACGCGGAGATGGAGAAGCTGCTGGAAGCCGGTGCCCGCGCGGGCGCCCGCCACGCCGCGTTCATCCTGCTGCGCCTGCCGCATGAACTGCGGGAGATTTTTGAGGCCTGGCTGCACGAGCATTTTCCCGATCGCGCGAAGCACGTGCTCAGCCTGATCCGCGATACCCGCGCTGGCGGGTTGAATGACGCGCGGTTCGGTCATCGTTTCACCGGCCATGGCCCCTATGCCGAATTGCTGACACGCCGTTTCGCCCGCGCCGCCCGCCAATGGGGTCTCGACGACCCCAAAATTGGACTCGACACCACGCAATTCGCGATCCCCGGCGGCGCGCTCGCTCGTCCGGATGCGCAATTATCGCTGTTTTGAAATGAACGCGGCACTCACATACGCGCGCGATGGCGGGTCGTGCGTCAGGCTGACCGGATGTATCCCTGGACTGGTTTAACCGATCAGCTGTTTCCACCGGATCGGACGGTCAACCGACCGACTTCAATCCCGCCCGGAACTGCTTCGCCAACGCGCGATATACCTCGGCGTTACGATCGAATTTCTTGCGTTCTTCCGCGCTCATGACCCGGAGCAGTTTCGCCGGCGCGCCGACCCATAACTCGTTCGGCCCAATCCGCTTGCCCGGCGTCAGCAAACCCCCCGCCCCCAACATCCCGCCTTCCTCGATCACCGCCCCGTCCAGCACGGTCGCGCTGATGCCGACGAAGGCGCGGTTCTTCAACGTGCAGGCATGGATGACGGCGTTGTGTCCAACCGTCACGTCATCGCCGATATGGGTGGAAAACCCGCCGGAATCGACATGGATAACGGTGCCGTCCTGAATATTGGTGCGCGCGCCGATGCGGATTTCCTGCAAATCGCCGCGCACCAGGCAATGGAACCAGATCCCGCTCTCGGACCCGACCTCCACATCCCCGATCACCGCCGCCGAGGGGGCGATGAACGCGTCCGCCGCGATCACCGGCGTCTTGCCATCCAGCGAAAAAATCGGGCCGAAGCCCCCGTAACCGTGCTCAGGCAAACGCCGTCTCCCGCGCGCCAACGCCCGTATGCAGACCCAACATCAACGAGATGTTCTGCACCGCCGCCCCCGACGCGCCCTTACCCAGATTGTCGAGCCGCGCGACCAAAATCGCCTGGCGATGCGCCTCGTTCACAAAAACGTATAATTCCATCCGGTCGGTCTCGTTCAACGTCTCCGGCTCCAGCTTGCCATCGGGCTGGACCGGCATCACCCGCACCAGATCGCATCCCGCATAGCGCCGCGCCAGCACATCGCGCAGATCGGCGCCCGCGGGTTTGCCGGTCAACATGTCCAGATGCAGCGGCACCGACACCAGCATCCCCTGGTGATAATGCCCGACCGAGGGTACGAAAATCGGCCGCCGCGTGAGGCCGCCGTAAAGCTGCGTCTCCGGCACATGCTTATGCTCCAAGCCCAGACCATAGAGTTCGAACGCCGGGCCGCCGGAGGCCTGGTGCGCGGCGATCATCGCCTTGCCGCCGCCGGAAAAACCAGACACGGCGTTGATCGTCACGGGATAGTCCTTCGGCAGGAGGCCCGCGTCGACCAACGGCCGGATCAGGCCGATCCCCCCGGTCGGGTAGCATCCGGGATTGGCGACGTTGCGCGCGCGCGCGATCCGCTCCGCCTGAGCCGGTTCCATCTCAGCGAACCCATAAGCCCATGCGGGATCGACGCGATGCGCGGTGCTGGCATCGAGCAGTTTCGGCGCCTGATCGCCCAAAGACGCCGCCAGCGCGCAGGATTCTTTCGCCGCGTCGTCCGGCAAACACAGCACGACCAGATCGACCTCCCGCATCAAAGCGCGGCGCGCCTCGGGATCGCGGCGCCGCTCATACGGCAGGCTCTTCAGCGTGACGAAGGCGATCGCGCTCAGACGCTCACGGATGCCGAGCCCCGTGGTGCCGGATTCGCCGTCGATGAAGATGCTGGCCTGTGTCATGGGAGCGCGATCCTTTCGGGACGGTATGTGACGGGCTTGGCGGGCGAATGGCAAGGGGGGCAACGCGATGGCCGCTATGCGCCCCGGCCCGCCGTATAAGGCTTCAGCACCGCGTTCAACACCGCGTGCGTCGGCGTCGGCACACCCAAAGCCCGTCCCATCGCCACGACCTTGCCGGTCAGCCACGGCAACTCGATCCGCCCGCCCCGGATCAGATCATGCGCCATCGACGCCATCATCGCCGGTGGCATGTTCATGGTCATCGCCACGCAGCGTTCGACCGCGTCCGCGGGCAGCGCGATCCCGTGCGCACGGCCCACGGCGACCACCTCCTGAACGCCCAGAGTGAACAACGGCGCGATATCCGGATCGTCCCGCAGCGCGCCGAACGGGCGCCGCGCCGCCGCCGTGATCGCGCTGTTGGTCGCCAGCAGGATGAACTTCATCCACAAAGCCGTCAGGATCTGCCCGCTATGCTCGGCCTCGAACCCGGCGGCGTGGCACAGTGACAGGAACGCCTCGCCGCGCGCCCTGGGTTTGCCGTCCAACTCACCGAAAATCAGTTTCATGAACGTCCCGGTCTGGCGGACCACGCCCGGAGCCTCGATCGTCGCGCTGACCTGCGCCACCCCGCCCATGACCGCGTCCGCGCCGAGGATGGGCACCAGCCGCTCCGGCGCGTCGATGCCGTTCTGTAACGTGATCACGGCGGTCCCGGCGCGCATCAAGGGCCGGATCCGCTCCCCAGCACTTTCGACATCCCAAAGTTTCACGCAGAACAACACCACATCGACCGGACCGATCGCGCCGGGATCGTCCGTCGCCTGAGTGGGATGGACCTGAGTGGGATCCAGATGCACATCCCCGCGCGGACCGGTCACGCGCAGCCCGTGCGATCGCATCGCCGCGAGATGCGCGCCGCGCGCCAGAAACCAGACATCGGCGCCCGCTTTCGCCAGCGCCGCGCCAAACGTTCCGCCGACGCCGCCCGCGCCGATGACAGCGATTTTCATGCCCTGACGCTCGCCGGATTTGACCCGACATAACCCGCCGCCGCCAACGCGGCCAGCACCGCCGGATCCAGCCGGATCGGCACCCCCGGCCGGCCGGCGACCGCGAACCGGTCCCGCTCGAGCCACGGCGGCGTTATATCGCATGGGCGACAGAGCGGGTCGCGCGTGCCGATCGTTTCAAAGCAAATCATATTGGCCTCGCGTTCATCCTGGGTCATCGGCTGGCTCCTTCAGGCCGGATCGTATTCGCGATCCTTCGACGGGATCAAATCATACGGCAACGCGAACCCCGGCAGCGCCTTGATCCGGTTCGACCACGCCAGCAGGTTCGGCCAGGTTTCGATGGCCAGCCCGCCCTCGGCCATGAACACCATGCGCCCCCAGCAGCCGATATCGGCGATGGTCATCGTCTCCCCCACCAGCCAGTCGCGGCCCGCCAGCGCGCGGTCGACAAAGCCCAAAGCCGCCTCCGCCAGCGGACGGAAATACGCCATCACGGCGGGATCGACCGTGCGAAACCGGCTGTAATGCCGGACCTTCGCCACGTTGGTGATCTGATCCGCCTCCCAATCCAGCCATTCGCGCGCGGTCCAGCGGTCTTGCTCCGTCTTGCCCTCGAAATGACCGGTGGTCGCGGCCAAATAGGACAGAATCACGTTCGACTGCACGATGGTCAGGCCGCGATGCTGTAAAACCGGCACTTTACCGTAACGATTGCGCGCCAGATGCTCCGCTTCATTCTGCCTGCCGATCTTCAGATTGACCGTGCGGAAACTGAACGCCAGACCCGACAGCGCCAAATAAAGCATCGGTTTATACGATGAGCTGGAGGTGAAACTGCCATACAGCGTCAGGCGATCGTCCATGGTTCTCGCTCCTTAATGAAAACAGGGCCTTAATGAAAACAGGGCCCTAATGAAAACAAGGCCCCAATGAAAAAAGAGCCCTAATGAAAACCGGGCCCCAATGAAAAAAAGGGCCGCGATTGGCTCGCGACCCCTCCATTCCATCCCCGTTCGGCGTCCGCTCAGCGCTTGCTGAACTGGAAGCTGCGGCGGGCTTTCATCTTGCCATACTTCTTCCGCTCGACCGCGCGGCTGTCGCGGGTCAGGAAGCCGGCGACTTTCAGAATGCCGCGCAACTCCGGCTCGAAATAGGTCAGCGCCCGGCTGATGCCGTGCCGCACCGCGCCCGCCTGGCCCGACAACCCGCCACCATTCACCGTGCAGACCACGTCGAACTGGTTGTAACGGTCGGAGACCAAAAACGGCTGCGTCAACAGCATGCGCAGCACGGGCCGCGCGAAATAGGTGACCACGGGACGGCCATTGACCAGGATATCGCCCTTGCCCGGCTTGATCCACACCCGCGCGACCGACTCCTTACGGCGTCCGGTGGCATAGGACCGGCCCTGCGGATCGACTTTGCGCTCCCGTTTCGGGGCATCGGCGGCATCCTGCGCGGCGGTTCCGCCTTGCGCGGCGGTGGCGGCCTGGCGGGCGGCCAGAGCCTCTCTCAGATCGGCGAGCGTGCCGGTTTGATTCTCTGACATCGCGATCAGCCCCTTTTGTTCTTCGGATTGAGCGCGCCCACATCCAGCGTCGTCGGCTGCTGCCCGTCATGCGGATGCTCGGGGCCAGCATAGACATACAAATGCTTCATCTGCCGCCGTTGCAGCGGGCCGCGCGTGATCATGCGCTCCACCGCTTTTTCCAGCACGCTTTCCGGCCGCTTGGAGCTCAGGCGCTGCGTGAAGGTCCGCGCCTTGATGCCGCCGGGATAGCCGGTGTGGTAATAATACAGCTCGCCATCCAGCTTATTGCCGGTGATCTTCACCTTGCCGGCGTTGACGACGATGACATGATCGCCACCATCGACATGCGGAGTGAATTGCGGCTTGTGCTTGCCGCGCAAGCGGTTGGCGATGATGACGGCGAGGCGGCCGAGCACGACGCCCTCGGCGTCGATCAGGATCCAGTCCTTCTTCACCTCCGCCGGCTTCAGCGATTGGGTTGTTTTGAGCATGGTGTTCACGAGGCCCGTTTGGATTAAGGGCCGCGTTATCGTCGGGGACGGCTGTGCGGTCAAGGGTTTCTTTGTGTGGTAAAATAATACCACATCAGCGCGCGGGCCGCGTGCGAAAGACCGGTCGGTTTTCCTACTGATCAGTTGACTTTTCTGACTGACCAGTTATCCGACGATCATCCCATGCGCACGGAGCCCCCCTCATGCCTGACGTAACGCCTACGACCCTTGCACGCCCCCCCATCACCGCCGCTTATGACGTCGTGATCGTCGGCGCCGGCTTCGGCGGCCTGTATCAACTCCACCGCCTCCGCGCCTTGGGCCTGACCGCGCGGGTGATCGAGGCGGGCGCGGGCGTCGGTGGCACCTGGTATTGGAACCGTTATCCCGGCGCCCGCTGCGACGTCGAAAGCATGCAATACTCCTATGCGTTCTCCGAGGAGTTGCAGCAGGAATGGCAATGGCCGGAGCTGTTTTCGGCGCAACCCGACATCCTGAACTATGCCAATCACGTCGCCGATAAACTCGATTTGCGCCGTGATATTCTGTTCGACACCCGCGTCACCGAAACCCGCTTCAATGACGCGACCAACACATGGGCCGTCCAAACCAGCGCGGGCGATCATTTCACCGCCGGGTTCCTGGTGATGGCCACCGGCTGCCTGTCCAGCGCGCGCGAGCCCGCTTTCCCCGGCCGCGACAGCTTCAAAGGCAAGACCTATCACACCGGCGCCTGGCCGCATGAGGGCGTCGATTTCACCGGCCTGCGGGTCGGCATCATCGGCACCGGGTCCTCCGCCATCCAGTCGATCCCCGAGATCGCGGCACAGGCCGCCCATCTGACGGTGTTCCAGCGCACGCCGAATTATTCCATCCCCTCGCGCAACGTGCCCATGACCGCGGACTATGCGAACGAGTGGAAGCGCGATTACGCGACCCTGCGCGACAAGGCTCGCGGCACCCGCAACGGTATCCTGGCCAATCCGAACGATTTTTCCGCTTTATCCGTCTCGCCCGAGGAACGCACCCGCATCTATGAACAGCGCTGGGTGTCCGGCGGCACCACCTTCATGGCCGCCTTCAACGACCTGATCTTCAGCCAGGAAGCCAATGACACCGCCGCCGAATTCGTGCGCGGCAAGATCCGTGGTATCGTGAAGGATCCCGCGACGGCGGCGCTGCTGGCCCCCAACGATCATCCGATCGGCACCAAGCGGATCTGCGTCGATACCGCGTATTTCGAAACCTATAATCGCCCCAACGTGCAACTGATCGACGTGCGATCCGCGCCGATCGAGGCGATCACGCCCACCGGCCTGCGCACCACCAACGCAAGCTATGATTTCGACGTCATCGTCTTCGCCACCGGCTTCGACGCCATGACCGGCGCGCTCACGCGCATCGGCATCCACAGCACCGACGGCTCGACCCTGAAAGCGAAATGGGAGGACGGGCCGCGCACCTATCTCGGCCTGATGTGCGCGCATTTCCCCAATCTGTTCATGATCACCGGACCCGGTAGCCCCTCGGTGCTGAGCAACATGCATGTCTCGATCGAGCAGGACGTCGACTGGATCACCCAGTGCCTGACCGATTTGCGCGCCCGCGGCGTCCGCCGGATCGAGGCGACGCAGGACGCCGAGGACAACTGGGTCATGCACGGGATCGAGGTCGCGAACAAAACCCTCTACCCCCGCGCCGCGTCCTGGTACATGGGCGCGAATATCGAGGGCAAACCGCGCGTGTTCATGCCGTATATTGGCGGTGTGGCCGCGTATAAGGAAAAATGCGCCGAGGTCGCGGCCAACGGTTATATGGGGTTCCGGCTGACGGGCGCGGCCGAGGCGGCACAGGCGGCTGAATAAAGACCGCTTGATCCGCGCCCCACTCAAGGCTAAAGACCCCGGCTTCGCGCCCCCGGTCGGGATCGGCGGCGCCAGTAAGGACATATGACATGAAAGCCGGCATCCACCCGGAATACCACGAGATCAACGTCATCATGACGGATGGCTCGACCTTCAAGACCCGCTCCTGCTACGGCAAGGCGGGCGACACGATGCGCCTCGACATCGATCCGAAGTCGCATCCGGCCTGGACCGGGGTGCAGCGGATCATGGACACCGGCGGTCAGGTCGCCAAGTTCAACCGGCGCTTCGCCGGCCTCGGTCTCAAACCCACCGAATAACCAATCACGGCCCATCGCCCGCGTCGCATCCCTGGGGTGAGGCGCGGGCGTCGTTTTGTGCGTTGCAACATCGCGCTCGCTTTGACCGCCGCGCCAGGCTACACACGCGCCTCACGCCCCTAACCGAACGGCCCGCGCCCCCATGCTGCTCATCGAAAATCTCGTGTTCAACGCCTGGGGCCGGCGCTTCTTCGACCATGCCAGCCTCAATCTTCCGCCCAATGCCAAAGCCGGCCTCGTCGGCCGCAACGGCGTCGGCAAAACCACGCTGTTCAAGCTGATCCTCGGTGAGGTCACCGCTGACGGCGGCACCATCACCGTCCCCAAAGGCGCCCGCGTCGCCAGCGTCGATCAGGAACACCCGGCCACACCCGTCAGCCTGCTCGACACCGTCCTCGAAGCCGACGTTGAGCGTCATTCACTGCTTCAAGAGCTCGAAACCGCCGACCCCGAGCGCATGGGCGACATCTATATCCGCCTGACGGAAATCGATGCCGACCGCGCCCCCGCGCGCGCGGGCGAAATTCTCGCGGGCCTCGGCTTTTCCGTCCCCGACCTCGCGCGGCCCATGGCCGAGTTTTCCGGCGGCTGGCGCATGCGCGTCGCCCTCGCCGCCGCTCTCTTCGCCGAGCCTGGGCTTTTATTGCTGGATGAGCCTACCAACTACCTCGATCTGGAAGGAGCGATGTGGCTGGAGGCGCGGCTGAAAAAATACCCCAACGCCGCCATCATCATCAGTCATGATCGGGAGTTGCTGAACAATTCGGTCGATTCGATCCTGCATCTGAACAGCGGCAAGCTGGATTATTACACCGGCGGCTACGACGATTTCGAACGCCGCCGCGCCGAGAAAGCCCGCCTCCAAACGTCCGCCCGCGTCAAACAGGACGCCGAGCGCGCGCATCTGCAAAGCTTCGTCGATCGTTTCCGCGCCAAGGCGAGCAAGGCGGCGCAGGCGCAATCGCGCATGAAACGCCTCGCGAAGCTGGAGCCCATCGCCGCCGTGATCGAGGAACGCGTCGCCCCCTTCACCCTGCCGTCGCCCGCGCGTCCGTTGGCCCCACCGCTGATGCGGCTGGAACGCGCCTCGGTCGGCTATGGCAACAACATCATCCTGCGCGACATGGAATTGCGCCTGGACGTCGACGACCGCATCGGTCTTCTGGGCGTCAACGGCGCGGGCAAATCCACCTTCGCCAAACTCGCCGCCGGTGTGCTGGCGTTGCAATCCGGCCGTATGACGCGCGAGGCACGCATTAAAGTCGGCTGGTTCCATCAGCATCAGATCGAGGCGATGAACCCCTCTGATACCCCGCTGGATATCATCCGCGCCGCGCGGCCCGATGACACGGAAACCGCGCATCGCTCCCGTCTCGCCCGCTTCGGTCTGGGCTATGACAAGCAATCGACCACGGTCGAGAACCTGTCGGGCGGGGAGCGCGCGCGGCTGCTGCTGAACATGGTCGCAATGGAAGCGCCGCATCTGCTGATCCTGGATGAGCCGACCAACCATCTGGACATCGACAGCCGCCGCGCGTTGCTGGACGCGCTGAACGATTATCAGGGCGCGGTCATTCTGATCACGCATGATCGCTCGTTGATGGAGCTTGTGGCGGATCGTCTCTGGCTCGCCGCCGACGGCACGATCGCGCCGTTCGATGGCGACATGGACGATTATGCCCGCCTGGTGCTGGATCGCGCCAAGATCGCCGCGCCGGGCCAGGGACGGATGGCGAAAATCCCGCGCGACAAGAACCGGAAGAAAGCCGCCTGATACCAACAGTTACGTCCAGTGACCGTTGCTATAGCACTTGATTTCGCGCGCCGCCGCCGGCCAACCCGTCAGCTGGAATGAGCTTACCGATTTCCCGTCGGCACCGTATTGAACGCGCGGTTCTTATCGACCCGGATATCGGCGGGCAGTCCCAACACCCGTTCCGCGATGATATTCTTCAAGATCTCATCCGAGCCGCCCGCGATACGCGCACTTGGCGATGACAGCAGCGCCGATTGGAACATAGCCCATGCCTGCACGAGGTCTTCATCGATGACCATGCCGGCCTCGCCCATCAGGTCCATGCCGTAACTCGCGATATCCTGCAGCTTCGACGCGTTGACCAGCTTATGGATCGAGTTTTCCGGACCCGGCGTCTCACCTTTCGACAGCGCGGTCATGGTGCGGAATTTGGTGAATTTCAGCCCCTGCGTCTTGGCGTGCCATTCCGCGATCCGCTCCCGCACCGCGTCATTGCGAATGGCCGGCTGGCCATCGATCAGCACCGATCGTGTCAGCGACACGAGATCGTCGACATCCGGCCGCGCGGGATCGCCGACCGCCAGACGCTCATTCATCAGCGTGGTCAGCGACACGCGCCAGCCCTGACCGACCTGGCCCAACCGTTGCGCGTCGGGCACCCGCACATCGGTGAAAAACACCTCATTGAAATGCCGCGTGCCCGACATCTGATGGATCGGCCTGATCTCGATCCCCGGCGACTTCATATCCAGAAAGAAGAAGGTCAGCCCTTCATGTTTCGGCACATTTGGATCGGTCCGCACGACGATGATGCCGAAATCCGACAGATGCGCGCCCGATGTCCAGATTTTCTGCCCGTTGATGACCCAGTCATCGCCGTCCCGCTCGGCCCGCGTGCGCAACGCGGCCAGATCCGATCCGCCCGCCGGTTCGCTGAATAACTGGCACCAGACTTCCTCGCCGCGCAAAGCCGGTTTCACGTAACGATTTAATTGTTCCGGCTTCGCATAGGCCATCATGGTCGGGATGCACATGCCCAAGCCGATTTCGAACACGCCGCGCGGGACGGTGAAATCCTCCTCCTCCTGATTATAGATCACCTGCAGGATCGGCGATAATTCTCGGCCGCCGAATTGTTTCGGCCAGGTGATGCCGGCGAACCCCGCATCGGTTTTTTTCGCCTGCCACGCTTTGCATTTGCGCACCGCCTCGGCGTCCACACCGCCCAACCGCAATGTCGGGCGTCCCGTTCCTTTCGGCTGCGCATTGGCTTTCAGAAACGCGCGGGCCTCAGCGCGGAACACGGCTTCTTCCGGAGTATCATTGAAATCCATGATCGTTATCCCTCTCAGGCCGCGTTACGGGTTTCCAGCAAATCGACCAGACGGTTCTTCCAGAACGGTGCCGACCCCAACCGCAACCCCAGTTGTTTGGATCGCCGGTAATACAGATGGCAGTCGAAAGCCCATGTGAAGCCGACGCCGCCATGGGTCTGGATGTTTTCCTTGGACGCGATGTGAAACGCCTCGGTCGCCGACACCCGCGCGGTCGCCGCCGCCAGCGGCAATTCCGCCGCGTCGGCCGTTAAGGCCCATGCGCCATAATAAGCGTTGGAGCGGGCGAGTTCCAAAGCGACATAGACATCCGTCAATTTATGTTTGATCGCCTGAAACGATCCGATCGGGCGGCCGAAGGCGAACCGCTCCATCGCGTAATCCCGGGCCATGAACAAGGCCGCGTCGGCGCCGCCGATTTGTTCGAAGGCGAACAGAATGGCGGCGCGATCCAACAGACGTTGCACCACGGCCCATCCCGTCGCCGCCGGCAGTTTTTCCGCCGCCACTTCGTTGCAATCGAAACGCGCCTGATCGCGCGTCGGATCGACCGTGGTCAGGGTCTTGCGCGCGATCCCCGCCGTCTCGACAATAAACAGCGCGATCTCATTCGCCTCATCGCGCGCCGCGACAATGGCGAAATCGGCGATCCCGCCATCCGCCACCGGCCATTTCACGCCGCTCAACCGTCCTTGTCTCACCTGAGCCCGGATCGCGTCGGGCGCGGGATTGCCGCTTCCCTCGGCCAAGGCGAAGCAGCCGATTTTTGAACCATCCGCGATCGCGGGCAGCCAGGCCTGCTTCTGCGCCTCGGTCCCCGCCAGCAGGATCGCCTCGGCGGCGAGATACGCGCAGGAGGCGAAGGGCACGGGTGCCATCGCGCGGCCGATTTCCTCGGCCAGCACGCATAATCCTTCATAGCCCAAACCCGCGCCACCGTAACGCTCGGGGATCGCCGCGCCGACCCATCCCATCTGAGCGATCTCACCCCAGAGCGGCGCGTTATAGGCTTCCTCGCCATCCAGCGCGCGGCGCACCAAAGCGGATGGGCATTGCTCGGTCAGAAACCGGCGGGCCTGATCGCGCAATTGGTTCAGATCGTCGGAGAAATCGAAATTCATGCGTCACCCATTGCTCGCTGGCAGACCCTGAGGAAACAGATTGGCCGACAGCAATCCGCCATCGACGTCGAGCGTCGTTCCGTTCACGTACGACGCGAGATCCGACAGCAGGAACAAGGCGGCCTTGCCGATATCCTCCGCCGTGCCGCGATGGCGCATCGGGATCAGGCTGTTGGCGTAAGCCTCGGCGCGGCGCGGCGTGTCGTATAATCGCGGTGTGACGATGTGGCCGGGCGCGATCGCGTTGACGCTGATGCGATGCGGCGCCCATTCCACCGCCATGGTTTGCACGACGCTGATCAGACCCGCTTTCGCCGCGCCGTAAGCACCGCGCATCGGGCTGGCGCGCTGCCCATCGACGGACGCGATGCCGACGATCCGCCCGCCGGTGCCGCGGCGGATCATCAGGGTCGCGGTTTCTTTCGCGATCAGAAAGAAATAGCGCAGGTTCAACCGCATCTGCTGATCCCAGATCTCTCCGGTGGTTTCCAGCAACGATCCCCACGACGCGGCGCCGACGATCGACACCATGCGGTCGATGCCGCCAAGTTTTGCCTCCGCCTCCGCCACGATCCGCGCAACCTGGACGTCGTCCAGCACATCGCCGGCGATGGTGACCGCGGTACCGCCGGAATCGCGGATCAGTCCCGCCACCCGCTCCGCCCGATCCTTTTCCAGGTCCACCAGTCCGATCGCGCAGCCCGCGCGGGACAGCAGCATGGCGGCCGCCTCGCCCATTCCCTGGCCGCCGCCCACGACCAGCGCCGTCTTGCCGCGCAGGCCAAAGAAAGAGGTTTCCTCGGTCATTTTCCGCCTCCGTTTGCACGACCGTAGCCCCGTTTCACTGGCTTGCAAACGCCATCGACAGCGAAGCTACCAGCGAGTAGCCTGCCGCCAGTCACCCTTGGGAGTTCAATCCATGAGCGAGGCACGGCAGACTGACATCAACCCGCCCAACCTTTGGCGGCTGGAAACGCCGGGACATCAGGGCTGGCAGCGCACCGCGCGGGCCGGCGATCCCAACAAGTATTTCATGGTCTCCACCGACAGCCACGCCAATGAGCCCGCCGATCTGTGGGTGAAGCGCATCGACGCGAAGTATAAAGAACGCGTCCCCCGCATCATCACCGACGAGAAAGGCGTGCAGTGGCGCTATACCGAAGGCTACCGCCCCGATCGCGTGCGCGTCATGAGCTTCGAGGGCGAGGACTGGATGCGCCAGCAATCCGGCGCCGTGGTGGCTGAGCGGATCACCGATAACCGCGGCGACGGTGTCGATGTCGAGGTCATTTTCCCCAACAAAGGTCTCGCGATGTGGGCGACGCCGGACCCGGTCTTCGCCAACGCGCAATGCAAGGTGTGGAATGAATGGGCGTGGGAGCAATATGGCGCCCATCCCGAATCAATGCTGCCCTGTGCCGCGATCGCCACCGGCGATCTGGATGGCGCGATGGCTGAGATCACGCGCGTCGCCAAGGTTGGTTTTCGCGGTTTGACCCTGCCGTGCAAGCCGATCTGGGGCGCGCATGACGTCGATCACGTCAATTACAATCTCCCGCATTTCGATAAAATGTGGGCGCTGATCACCGAGACCAATCTGCCGATCACCTTCCACGTTTCCACCGGACGCGATCCCCGGGCGGCGCGCGGCAACGGCGGCGCGGTGATCAATTACGTCACCCATTCGCTGTCGCCCTCGATCGAGCCAGTCGCCAATCTCTGCGCCTCCGGCGTGCTGGAACGTTTTCCGACGCTGCGCTTCGCGACGATCGAGGCGGGTATTGGCTGGGTGCCGTGGCTGCTGGACGCGATGGATGAGGCTTACAAAAAGCACCACATGTGGGTGCGGCCGAAATTGCAGGGTCTGCCAAGCGACTATTTCAAAGCGAACGGCTACGCCACGTTCCAGGAAGACCGCGTCGGCCTGATGCTCGCCGAGACCTGCGGCCTCACGGATAATTTCTGTTGGGCCAACGACTATCCGCATCACGAGGGCACGTATCCGCACTCGTCGGAGGCGATCGAACGCACCATGCCGATGCTGACCGAAGTCCAACGCGCGAAAATCCTGGGCCTGAACGCGGCACGGCTGTTCCGGCTGGATGTTCCGAAACACCAACAACTGGCGGTATCCTGATATGGCGGGCAACGGGGCGGCGGTCATCGCGCTGGACAAGCAGCGCATGACCGCGATGGCGGAGAAGAACCTGGACGCGCTGAACCAGTTGATCGGGGATGACCTGATCTATACCCATTCCTCGGCGCGAATGGATACGAAACAAAGCCTGATCGGGGCGATGAATTCGGGGGCGACGGTGTATACCTCCGTCGTGCCCTCGGCGGTCGTGGCGCAGGATCTCGGCGATACGGTCGTGCTGACGGGGATCGCGGATATCAGCGTGATGTCCGGCGGCAAGCCGAATTCGTTTCAGGTTCGTTTCAGCGATGTGTGGGCGAAGCGGGCTTCGGGCTGGCAGATGGTGACGTGGCAGTCGACGAAGACGGGGTGACCGGCGGGCATTAACGGCGATATCTCGTTAATGCCTGATCACAATGTCATACCACGATTGGCGGCTTGCCCAAGCAGGTATTCAATTCGTATGAATAAGCGATTGAATGATTGGTTTGCGCGTGCCTCGTTAAGATCAAATATTTTGGTAAATGCAATTTGATGTTCGATTGGATCGTAAGGTCGCGGCATTTGCCCACTCAGCCATTCTTTCGCACCT
>JAYVXQ010000155.1:0-6166 GCA_043785025.1 Acetobacteraceae bacterium | reverse complement strand
AAGATCGCGCTCGATCAGGCGAAAGATGGTCGTCTGCACATCCTGGGCGAGATGGCAAAGGGCATCACCGGGGCGCGCGATGACGTGGCGGCAACGGCGCCGCGCATCACCATCATTCAGGTGCCGAAGGAAAAGATCCGCGAAGTGATCGGCACCGGCGGCAAGGTGATCCGCGAGATCGTCGAGCAGACGAAATGCAAGATCGACATCGACGACGATGGCACGATCAAGATCGCCGCCGTCGACCAGAGCCAGGCGCAGGCCGCGATCGATTGGATCCGCGGGCTGACGATGGAGCCGGAGATGGGCGTCATCTACTCCGGGAAAGTGGTGAAGACCGCCGATTTCGGGGCGTTCGTGAACTTCATGGGCTCGCGCGACGGACTTGTGCATATCAGCGAACTGAAGAACGACCGGGTGGCGAAAACCACCGACGTGGTGGCGATGGGCGACCAGGTGAAGGTCAAGGTTATCGGCTTCGATGAGCGTGGTAAGATCAAGCTGTCGATGCGGGTCGTGAACCAGGAGACCGGTGAGGACATCACCGCCGAGGTCGGGGAACGTCCGGCGCGTGGGGATCGGCCCGAGCGGAGCGATCGTCCGGATCGGGGCGATCGGCCAAGGCGGGATCGGCCCGCGTATAGCGGCGGGGCGGATCAGCCGTCCGGCGACTGAGCTCGGTTGAGGTTGGAGTTTGAGGTCCTCGCGGCGGTGTCGCGGGGACTTTTTTGATGGGTTTGGATTTCGATTGACGCGAGGAGAGGGTTGGGGATAGCGTTTTTGTCAGGAGATGATCATGACTGACGAACCTGATAGCCTTGTGCTTCGGATATTGCGCGGGGTGGATATGAAATTGGATCGGATCATTGACGATGTCGGTGATCTGAAGCGTCGGATGACGTCGGTTGAAGGTCAGGTCTCGTTGCTGCATGGCGACTTCGCCAATCAGTCGCTTCGTTTGGATCGCATGGACGGCCGGTTGGATCGCATCGGGCGGCGGCTGGAATTCGCGGACACGCCGGCGCGGTAGGGTCGAGCGGGGCTCTGCCCCAGGCCCCGCCAGGAGGCGCTGCCTCCTGGACCTCCGCCAAGGGCGGTAGCCCTTGGATCCCATGGGTTTGCTCCCGTAATGAAGGAGGGCCATCCTCGACGTATCAACGTCCGGGCCAGCCCTCCTTCATTACGGGAGCAAATGGATAGATCCCAAAGGGCCATGCCCTTTGGCGGGAGGTCCAGGAGGGCGGCGCCCTCCTGGCGGGTCCGAGGGCGGAGCCCTGATCCCCCCCGCTTGCCCTGATCGCGACAATCGCTTAGGTCCGCGCGGCAGAGGGGCGTCGAGACGGCCAACGGGCGGTGAATACCGCCGCGCTCCCCATGACCAAAAGACCAGGGAGCGATCGAACATGACCCAACATATCGGATCAGCACACACAGGACGCCGCCGGCTGCTGAAAGCCACCGCGGCCATCGGCGGCATGCAGCTCGCGAGCCCCTTCATCATTAGCGCCCGCGGCGAAACGCCGGTGAAAATCGGCATGGTCAATCCCATCACCGGCAGCCTGTCCGCGCTGGCGGTCAGTGAGGTCGAAGCCGCCAAATGGACCGTCGCCGAAATCAACAAAAAAGGCGGCATTCTGGGCCGGCCCGTCGAGCTGCTGGTCGAGGACAGCGCCAACGATACCGGCACCGGTGTGCAAAAAACCCGCAAATTGATCGAACGCGACAGTGTCGACGCGATCCTCGGCGACGTGAACTCCGGCATCGCCTACGCGATGATGGGTGTGACCGCCGAGAAGAAGATTTTGCACATCGTGCCCGGCGGTCATACCGATCCGATCACCGGCACCGATTGCAAATGGAATACGTTCCGCACGTGTAACACGACGGCGATGGATACCTCGGCGATCACCGGGGAGCTGGTGAAGCGGTTCGGCAAAAAATGGTTTTTCATTACGCCGGATTACGCCTACGGCCAGACCCTGCAAAACAACTTCATCAAGAAGTTGAAGGCTCTGGGCGGAGAATATCAGGGCGACATGCTGCCGATCGCGACGTCGGATTTCTCGGCCACGCTGATCAAGGCGAAAGCCTATAAGCCGGACGTGCTGCTGAACAACATGGGCGGCACCGCGCAGATCAACTGCATGAAGCAATTCGTGCAGTTCGGCATGGGCAAGGAAATGGCCCTGGGTGGCGCGCTGTTCGAACTCGAGAACGTGCGCTCCGTGCCGAAAGAGGCGCAGGCCGGCTGGTGGTGCCAGGAATGGTACTGGAACCAGCCCGAGGTGCCCGCGGTGAAGACCTTTGTCGACGCCATCTCGCCCGCCATCGGCGGTAAGATGCCGACGGCGCGGCATTGGATGGCCTATGTTTCGGTGCACGCGGTACGGCTGGCGGCGGAGAAAGCGAAGTCACTGGACGGGTTGAAAATGGCGATGGCTCTGGGCGATCTGGAACTGCCGCCCGAGGTGTCGTTAATGCCGGGCAAAATCCGCTATCGCGCCGGCGATCATCAGCTCATGAGCAACATCTATATCGGGCAGATGCACCCGCCCGAGGGGCATCCCGACGCGCTGTACACGATCGCCGCGACGGTGACCGGTGAGGACGCGGCGGGTCCGGTCGAGGGCACCGGCTGCAAGATGGTTTTCCCGTCCTGATCTGAAACGACGGCGGCGCGCCGCGTGGGGTAGCCCATGCGGCGCGCTGATTTTTTGGGGAGCGGCGCATGCTGCAACTGGTTCTGTTCAACGTCACCAACGGGCTGATCGTCGGCGCGTTCTATGTGCTGATGGCGCTTGGGCTTTCGCTGATCATCAACCTCAGCAATGTGGTGAATTTCGCACACGGGAATTTCCTCGCCTTGGGCGGGTATTTCGCGTTCATGCTGACGCCGTATATCGGGTTCTGGGGGGCGTTGCTGGTCTCACCTTTGCTGACGGCGGTGTTCGGTTACGTGATCGAACAGTTGATTATCCGTCACGTTTACGCGCGCAATCATATTTACAGCCTGCTGCTGACCTTTGGTCTCGGGTTTATTTTGCAGGATGTGTGCCGTTTCATCTGGGGGCCAAGCCCATTGCCGCTGGATATTCCCGCCGTGCTGTCGCAGCCGATCACGCCCGATCTGTTCTTCATCACCTGGTACCGCGTGTTCATGGTCGCGGTCGTCGCCGTCGCGGTCACCGGGCTGTTCACCTTCCTGCGCTATACGCGGGTCGGCATGCGCATTCGCGCGGGCACGCTGGACCTGGATACGGTGTCCGCCCTGGGCGTCAACGTCGCGGCGTTGCGCTCGTATAATTTCGCCGTCGGCAGTTTCCTCGCCGGCCTCGCGGGCGTGCTGGCGGCGGGTCAGATCGGTTTGAACCCCAACATGGGCGATGACCTGATCATGCCGAGTTTCATCGCCATCATCGTCGGCGGCGTCGGCAGCCTGACCGGCACGCTTCTGGGCGGATTGCTGATCGGGGTCGCCGCCGCGCTGACCACCGTGTTCTACCCGGCGGGCGCCGAGGCGGTGATCTATGTCATCATGGCCATCGTGCTGTTGCTGCGTCCCCGCGGGTTGTTGGGCGAAGAGGGGATGCTGACGTGAGCGAGAGTTTGAGCAAGGCGGCGGCGAATATGGAGGCAGGGGACACGGCGACGCCGATGGCGCCAGGGGACAAGGCGCCGTTTCGCCACGCGCAGCTGATCATCATCTGGGCTCTGTTGCTGACGGTGCCGTTCTGGCTGCCGTATCTGGGGGGCTATACCGCTCTGGCGGGACGGGTGCTGGTGTTCGCGCTGGCGGCCATGAGTTTTAATTTACTGTTGGGTTTCACCGGAGTCATGAGTTTTGGTCATGCCGCGTATTTCGGGCTTGGCGCTTACGGGTGCGGCCTCTGTTTGAAATTCGTCGCGGCCTCCACGCCTTTGGCGCTGCTGGCGGGGACCTTGTTGGGCGGCATCGCCGGGACATTGTTCGGGTTGCTGCTGGTGCGCCGCCGCGGGGTTTATTTCGCAATGGTGACGATCGCCTTCGGCCAGGTGTGTTTCTACATCGCCTATAAATGGGACGATCTGACCGGCGGTTATGATGGGTTGCGCGGGTTTACCCGGGTGCCGGTCGATTTCGGATTGTTCAAACTGGACATCACCAACAACAACATTGCGTTTTATTTCTTCATCCTGGCGGTGTTCGCCATCGCGGTGGGATTGCAGGCGTTGCTGTTGCGCTCACCGTTCGGGCGCAGCCTGCTGGCGATCCGGGAGAATGAGCGGCGCGCGCGGTTCCTCGGCATTCCCGTGGAGCGGCATATCTGGTTGTCGTTCTCGATTTCTTGTTTCTTCACCGCTTTGGCCGGGGCGTTATACGCGCTGCTGAATAACTTCGCCGATCCTCTGGGCCTTAACTATGTCATGTCCGGCAATATCGTGATGATCACGGTGATGGGTGGGATGCGGGCGTTCTGGGGGCCGTTGGTGGGCGCGGTGCTGTTCGTGGCGTTGCAGGATTATATTTCGTCGATGACCGTCAACTGGATGTTCTTTGTCGGCCTGACATTCGTTTCGGTCGTGCTGTTCTTTCCCCGCGGCCTGATGGGCATGTTGCAGAAGAAGGCCAGCACATGAGCGAACTGGTTCCGAAACTGGAAGTCCGGGGTGCGACCAAGAACTTTGGCAGCCTGGTGGCGGTGTCCGATGTCTCGATGCGGGTCGAATCCGGCGAATTGCGCGCGGTGATCGGGCCGAACGGAGCGGGCAAGACCACGTTCTTCAATTTGATCACCGGGTTCTTTCCACCGACCTCGGGCGATATTTTGCTCGACGGCGCCATCATCAACGCGATCCCCGCCGCTGGCCGCGTCAAATTGGGCATGGGGCGGACGTTTCAGATCACTGAGATTTTCCCCGAATTGACGGTGCGGGAAAATTGCCGGATCGCGGTCGAAACCGGTCTGGGGTTCAGCCTGCGCGGCTGGTTGAGCGGCGCGGATCACCGCCGCGTGATCGAGGCCTCCGATGAGGTCATGACGCTGACCAATATCATGCCCAAGGCCGATCGTTTGGTGGGCGAATTGTCGCATGGCGATCAGCGCGCCGCCGAGATCGCGATGGCGCTGGCGTTGAAACCGAGCCTGCTGCTGCTGGATGAGCCGACGGCGGGGATGGGCGATGAGGAAACCCATCAGATCACCGGCCTGATCCGCCGCCTGCATCGCGATTCGAAATACACGATCGTTTTGATCGAGCATGATATGCGCGTGGTGTTTCATCTGGCCGACCATATCTCGGTGCTGGCCGAGGGACGATTGCTGGCTGAGGGCACGCCCAAGGAGATCGCCGACAACGTCCATGTGCAGAACGCCTATCTGGGAAATCCGGAATGAACGCGATCGAGATCAGCGGGCTCAATACGTTTTACGGCAAGAGCCATATTCTGCATGACGTGTCGCTGTCGGTCGTCGAAGGCAGCATCACCGCGTTGTTGGGCCGCAACGGTGCCGGCAAGACGACGACGTTGCGCAGCATCATGGGGCTGACGCCGGCGCGCTCGGGAACGGTGAAAGTGTTCGGCACCGACAGCACGCGGATGCAGCCGTTTCAGGTCGCGCGGCTGCGCGTGGGCTATGTCCCCGAGGGCCGGCGGGTGTTCGCCAATCTGACGGTCGAGGATAATTTGAAAGTGCCGCAGGGCGTGTCCGGGCCGTTCGATATTCCGCGGATTTATGAGCTGTTTCCGCGCCTCGCGGAGCGGAAGATGAACCGCGGGCGGCAATTATCGGGCGGCGAGCAGGAGATGCTGTCGATCGCGCGCGCTTTGTTGCTTAATCCGAAAGTGTTGATTTTGGATGAGCCCTCGCAGGGGCTGGCGCCGCTGATCGTGAAGGACGTGTTCAAGATCGCCGCGAGCATGAAACACGAGGGCATGACCGTTTTGTTGGTGGAACAGAATGTCCGCATGAGTTTGGAGATCGCGGATACCGCTTATGTGCTGGATCATGGCGTGGTGGTGCATCACGGGCCGGCGGCGGCCTTGGCGGCGGATGAGGCGTTGATCCAGTCTTTGGCGGGCGCTTCGGCGGAAGAGTGGGATCTGGATAAGGGTTGATCCCGATAATGTAACTGCATTATCGTCACGGGGTTATGCCACGGACAACCCAGCATCCCAAGGACAGCA
>JAYVXQ010000154.1:0-6186 GCA_043785025.1 Acetobacteraceae bacterium | reverse complement strand
TGGGTTTCGGAGAAATCCGGGTATACGCGCCCAGGGTTGGTGTGGCGGCGGGCGCAAAACCAAAAGGATACCCGGATTTCGGAGAGATCCGGGTATTGATGAATTTTAATCGCCGGTTGTTGAAGGATGGGTTGAGGCGGTGTGTTCTTTAGAGTCTGTCCGGAAAGATGGCCGAGTGATTTCAATGCTTTATAGAAATTGCTAAAACGAAACCATGGGATGCTTTCTCGCGGAAACCTTCGAACTTGTTGGCGCATCGGGGTCGGGTGGGACCTGCTAATGGCATGGAATTGCAGGATTAACTTTCCGGACAGACACTTAGGGTTGTCATGATGTTGTTTGATTTTTTGTTGTGAGGTGTTTTTTGTTATTATTATGATATTAATCAGGGCTTGGGTGATCGCCGCTTTGGTTGGGACTCAGGATGGTGTTTTTGATAAGAGTTTTGGTTATTCGATGGTTTTTGGATTTTCTTGAGAAAATCAAGATTCTTTAGGCGTGGTGCATGGCTTTATTGCGTGGAGGGCGCCAGGGCACCGGGTCTTCGCATTAACACGAAGCCGCTTTCCGCCAGATGCCGTACCAGGCGGTCGGCGGTGATACGGGCCATGACGTCATCGGCGTGATTGACGCGTTTGCGGCCTTCGTATCGTAGGGCGAATGACAGGCTCTCGACGATTTCTTCCGTTGTCGCTTCGCGCAGGCTCATGAGGGGATCCTTAAAAAAAACCGTGCAGGAACCAGCGCATGTCACCGCTGATGCCGTTTTCGCCGTCGCCGCGCCGGAACAGCCAGTAGCGGTGTCCGGCCTCGTCTTCCACGCGGAAGTAATCGCGCACGGAGCGCATTTCGCCGTCGCGCTTCCACCATTCTCCGGCGATGCGTTCGGGGCCGTCGGCGCGGCGTACCCGATGACGGATCCTGCGCCAGGTGAACGCCAGCGGGGGGTGGTCGGGTAGCAGCGCCAGAGCCTCCACCGGTTGCGGCGGGTCGAGCAGGCGAATGGGGCGGGGGAGGTTGGCGGGCCAATGGGGGGACGAGTTCGGGCGGGGGGGATGGGGTTTGGTGAGGCGGCGTTTGGGGGGGGGAGGGGTGTTGGCCAGGGGGGTGTTGGTGGAAAAAATGGACGGTTCGCGCGGAACGGTTAGCGGGATCACGGATTGTGGGCGGGCCGTTTCGGGGGCGGTGTCATCCATGTTCCCCTCCGCCATGCGCGTGCGGCGGACCGAGCGTTCGGGTACCTCGCTGGCCACGGGCGCGATCTGGTAGACATGCGCGGAACCGTAACGATTTGACAGACGATCGATCAGCGGGGCGATATCCGTTTCCATTGTGTCGGACGCGGTCAACCGGGCGCGGGTTTGCTCGGGCGTCAGCGGGTCGGTTCGGGGGATCAGAAGGCGCATCGCCTCGACACCCAGACCGGGGTCGATGGTTTCCAGTTTCTCGCGCAACAATCGGGTCAGATGCGGGATGTTTCTGGAGGCTTTGGCGGTGCCGGCGCGGATCGCCTGGGTTGTGCCGTCGACACGCTCGAACACCAGATCCAGCCGCCGCGCGCCGTGGCCGGATCGTTCCAGCGCGGTGTGGACCGTCAGGACCAGACGGTCGATGACGTGGCTGAACGCCTCGGGCGTGAGCAAGGGCTCGACGAAGGTCAGGCGGGCCTGGATCAGATCGGGGGGGAAAGCGGGCTCGATCGTTTCGGGCGCGGTGCCAAAGGCCTGATCGAGGCGTAAAGTGACCTCGGCGCCGAAGCGGCGGACCAGAGGGGCGCGCGGCATGGCGGCGAGGGCGTCGATCCGCTCGATCCCCATCAGGCGCAGCGCGTCCAGGGTTGCGGGCGCGAGGCGCAACGCGGCCAGCGGCAAGGCGGCCAGCGCGGTTTTTTGCTGATCGGGGAGCACGATCGCGATGGTCTCGCCGCTGAACCGCGCCATCGCATGCGCGGCCCCCGGCGTGTCGGCGATGGCGGCGCGGCCCGAGATCCCTTGCGCGATCAGGCGGCTGATCAGGTCGCGCAGCAGCGCCGCTTCCCCGCCATGCAGATGCGCCGTGCCGGTGGCGTCGATCCAGATGCCGTGCCCGCCGGTGCCATCCCCCCCGGTGCTGTCCCTCCTGGTGCCATCGCTCCCGGTGCCATCTCCAGTCACGGCGGTCAGCGGGGCGTAGCGCAGGCACCAGGCGGCGAGGCGGCGCAAGGCGGCCTGGTCGGCGGGCGGATCGGCTTCCTGGACCGTCAGACCGGCTTCCAACGCACGGGCCTGTGCCAGCGGCATGCCGGGGTGCAAGCCCAAGCGCGCGGCCTGTTGGTCGACAGCGGCGATCACGCGCCGCCGCCCGTCATGCGTGGCGGTGACCAAAACGTCCCCGGGGACGCCATCAGGGACGCCATCAGGCATGCCGCCGTTCCGTCTCAGCCGGTCCGTCGGCCAGGTGGGCAGCCAGAGCGAGATGACCCGTCGCATCGCATGCCTCCATGATCCAGACACCGGGTTTGCCGCCCCGGCAGCGCCTTAAATCGAGCCGCCACAAAGTTGGACCCAGGGGGCCTGAACCTGGGGACGGTAAAGCGGCGATGCGCCAGGAGGTGACGGCGGCGTTCGGCGCGGCCAAAGCGGGGTCGTCGAAAATCCGTCCGCGGCGCAGCAAGGCCGCGAGCCCGCCCGAGCGCGCCGCCGCCAGTTGCAAACGGCGGGAGGCGGCGAGGCTCAGATGGCCGGAATACTCTCCCACCACGGCGGCGAGGCCGGGATGCGAAAGCCCTTCCTCCATCGCCGCCAGCACGTCCCGTCCGGTTTCGGCGAACAGCACACGGGCGGGATGCAGGCCGACGCACACCAGGCCGGGGGCGAACAGATCGGCGCGTTCCATGACCCAGAGTATCGGACCGGTCATACGCGCCAGCACGCCGGCCAAAAACAGCGCGGCGGCGGCGCCGTGTTCGGTGTCGGGGCCGGCGCCCGCGGCTTCGTGCAAAGCGCCCAAAGTGAGGCCGCCGCCGGGTAAGGCGTCGTCGAGCGCCGCCACGCCGAAAGGAATGACGCTGTCCGGACGGGGCGTGGCACCCCGCTCGATCCGCGCGATCTGAGAGCGCAAATCGGCGATCGTCGCGCTGGTGGGGGGCGAGGACGAGAACATAAAGCGAACATACCGGCGCCGCCCCCCCGAGTCGAGTCGGAAATCGCCGCCATAAAGCTGCCTCCTGGCAAGCGGCCTCCTGGATCGGGTCTCTGTCTGATGAAGTAAGCCGGCACCGGACCGCGCCTTCACCCAATGGGACCTTCGCCCGGTGCCGGATTTCAGACTGAGACACAACCGGCTCTTGCGGTCCGGCGTTGGGCGGGGGACGATCCGGGGAAGGCGGGCGTCCCGCGACAAGATTGAACACGGACATCCGTGATGGAGGCTTGAACAATGGCGGTGACGATCGCGGCCGGTATCGGCATCATGGAATATCCGTTTGATACCACCGATGGATTTTGGCGCTGGGTTGACCTGTGCGAGCAAGGCGGGCTGGATTCGATCTGGCAGACCGACCGGATGATCAGCCGCTCCCCCATTCTGGAGTGCATGACCGCTCTGGCGGCGATCGCCGGGCGCACGCGGCGGATTAAATTCGGCGTCAATGTCGTTTCGGTGGCGATGCGCGATCCGGTTTTGCTGGCGAAACAATGCGCCACGATCGATGTGTTATCGCAAGGACGGCTGCTGCCCGGTTTCGGCATCGGCAGTCCGCGCGGGCCGGAATGGACGGCGATGCATCTGGATCCGAAAACCCGGGGACGCACGACGGATGAGGCGTTGGAGATCATTCAGCGGCTGTGGTCCGGGGAAAAATTCGATTACGATGGCCGCCACTTCAAATTGACCGGAGCCCAGATCGCGCCGGTGCCGGCACAGCCGGATTTGCCGATGTGGATCGGTGGCGCGTCCGAGGCGGCGGTGCGGCGCACGGCGAAATACGGCAGCGGCTGGCAGGCGGGGGCGGAGACGCCGGAAACCGTGGGGCAGGTGATCGCCGATATTAAAATCGCGGCGGCGGCGGCGGGCCGTTATATCGACGAGGATCATTACGGGGCCGCTCTGGCGTACCGCTTCGGCGGTCTGGACGATCCCGGTGTCGCGAAGGTGTTGGAGGAGTATAAAATCCGCACCGGCCGCGACGGGCGGGATTATTTCGCCATGGGCGACGCATCGCTGATCGTTGAGCGCATGGCGGCTTATGTCGACGCGGGCGCCTGCAAATTCATCCTCCGGCCCGTCGCCACGGGGGATGTGGACATGTATGCGCAAACGAAATGGTTGATCGAGGAGGTGTTGCCGTTGATGGCGGCGCGCTGGCCGAAACCGGCGAGAAAGGCGGCGGCATGACCGTTCGTTCCGTCGAACGCGGGGATTTCGATCAGTGGTTGCCTCTGTGGGACGGTTATAACGCGTTTTATGGGCGGAGCGAGGCGACCGCTTTGTCCCCCGAGATCACGCGCATGACATGGGCGCGATTTTTCGATGCGTATGAGCCGATGCACGCACTGGTTTTCGAGGATGAGGGGCGTTTGCTCGGGCTGGTGCATTTTCTGTATCATCGAAGCACGACGGCGCTGGCGCCGAATTGCTATTTGCAGGACTTGTTCACAAGTGAAGCGGCGCGGGGCAAGGGCGTGGGGCGGGCGTTGATCTCGGCGGTTTATGAGCGCGCGCGGGCGGCGGGGGTGCCGGGGGTTTACTGGCAGACGCATGCCACGAACGCGGTGGCGCGGCGGTTGTATGATACCATGGCGGATCATTCCGGGTTCATTGTTTATCGGAAAGTGTTCTGAATTGGGAGGGGGTGAAGGGTTTTCATTTGGGGATCAATGTTCGTGTTTGGGGTTGGCTCCGCTTTTAACACGAAGGTCACGAAGCCCAGGGAGGTCATGGAGGGTTGGTTTCCGGCGGGGACAAGGGGGGTTTCGACTCATTCCGACTGGTTGTTAATCCGGAAGTGTTCTGAATTTGGTGGCGTGAGATTTTTTGGTTGGGGCTTATTGGTGGGGTTTGGGGTTGGCTCCGGGAGGTCATGGAGATGCGCCTCCGGCGGGGAAAAGGATGTTTCCAAATCCCGCCGCCACGAAACCCGGCCGGAGGCCCACCTCAGTGACCTCCCTGGGCTCGGAGACCTTCGTCGTTCCCTTTGGACGATGCGGCGGGCACGGCGCCGGTTATGGTACACCGCCTTGACCGCACACTGAACCCTCATTACTTAGAAGCCGAGATCATGGAGTTTATTATGACCGCTTCTGAAACATTGCGGGTGTTCTGGCAGCCTGGTTGAACGAGTTGTTTGAAACTCAAGGAGTTTCTCTCGGTCCGTGCGATCGAGTTCGATTCGGTCAACATCCTCGCCGACCCCGAGGGCCTACCTGAATTGCAGCGCCTCGGCGCCCGCTCCATCCCCGTGCTTTCGCGCGGCGATGACTGGACGTTCGCGCAAAACCTTGCCCATGTGGCCAAGTTCCTCAGCCTGAATGAGAACATGGGCCCGGTCCTGTCCCCGGACGAGTTGGTCGGGCGCATGGACATTTTCCTCAGCGCCGCCATCCGCAACATTAAGCTGATGCCGGATAGCGCGATGGAAAGTCAGGCCCCCGGCCGCCCGCGCAGCTTCCGCGTGCTGAGCCACCACATTTTTCGAATTGTGGAAACGTTCCTGGAGGTCGCGGGCGGCGCCGAGCTGACGCATGCACTGATCTCCACCGGGCCGTCGGACGATATGACGACGTTCGCGTCGATCTCGGCGTATGGGCAAACCGTGCTGGACCGGCTGCGGGTGTATTGGGCGGGCAAGGCGGACAAGACCGGCAAGGAAACGGTGCAGACCTACTACGGCCCGCAGTCGCTGCATGAGCTGATGGAGCGCACGACCTGGCACTCCGGCCAGCATGTGCGGCAGTGGTTCATGCTGCTGGGCATGAACGGGGTGACCCCTGATCGGCCCCTCGGCGATGAGGCGTTCGTGAAGCTGCCAATGCCCTCCAGCGTGTGGGACGGCTAGACTGAACCAAAAGTCCGTTCAGCCCGTATACAGCGTATGAACAGACTTTTGCGCTTCCTGATCCTGGCCTGCGTGCTCACTGCCTGCTCGGATGGCCCGATGCCGAGGCTGGCATCGCATGTCGATCTCGACCGCTACGCGGGGCGGTGGTA
>JAYVXQ010000153.1:0-6201 GCA_043785025.1 Acetobacteraceae bacterium | reverse complement strand
GGCCGATCACGATCCAGGCCATGCTGGCGCTGTCAGGCAGCATCCACAAATCACTGGCGAACACGAAAAGGCGGCGAAAACCGCAGGTGCTTTACGGGCCGAGGGCTTTATTTTAGCGCGTATGGGGCGCCGCCCCAGACCCCGCGAGGGCTCTGCCCTTCGAACCCGCCAGGGACACGGTCCCTGGACCCCAAAAGTCATGGTTCCAAGGGCAGTGCCCTTGGTGGGGTCGAGAGGCAAAGCCCTCGCGAAGCCCAGGTGACCGAGGCATGGGCAGCGCGGCAAGCGTCCCGCGACCCTCATCGTGGCATGCGCGGCTGGTGGCCCCAACCGAGGCGATTACGCCACGCTGGATTGGACGCGGAAGTGTTATAAGAAGAACCACGAACCTTAATCCGCGACCTACAAGGAAACCGCCCATGCGGTACACCGTGATCCTGGAGCAAGAAGAGGACGACGGATACGTGGCCAGCGTGCCCGCCCGTCCGGGCTGCGTGAGCCAGGGCGATAATCGTGGCGAGGTGCTGGCCAATATTCACGAAGCGATCAAACGATACCTCGACGACCGCATCGCCGCCGGAGAACCGCTTCCGAAGCAGGCTGGCAGAAAATTTGTCGAGGTTGAGACCGCGTAGGCGGAGCCAGGGTTCCTGCGGAAACTGCCGGCCGGCCTGCCCCGACGAGAGGTCCGCGCCCGCCGCGGATCGCCACGCGAACGCGTCATCAGCCGGCGAGGCTTGATCTCGGTAAGGATAATCCCTACTTTTTCCTGAGGCAAATGAGGCGCCACATGATCACGAGCAAACTCACCAGCAAAGCTCAAACCACCATCCCCCAGGCCGTACGGACCGCGCTCGACGTGCACCCCGGTGACGAAATCGCCTATGCCATTGAAGAAGGCCGTGTCCTCGTGACCAAAGCCCCTCCGAAACAGCCCAGGCGCGGTGTGATTTTTGAGGATCCTTTCGCCGGCTTTACAGAATGGGAGTCACCCGAAGACGACGCGCTGCTTCCCCAGTCCTGACGCGTGGACGCCGTTTCACCGCATGCGGATATCCCGACGGTCTGGGACATTGTGCAGGTCGATTTCCCGTTCGCTGATCGCGCCGAGACGCGGCGGAGGCCAGCTTTGGTCATGGCCGCCGCCCATGTCCATGATAATTTCTCTCTCCTGTGGCTGGCGATGATCACCCGTGCCTCTGCCGGAGTATGGCCCTTTGACGTACCGGTATCCGACATAACGTCTGGAGGACTTTTGCTTCCCTGCGTTGTTCGAACCAGCAAAGTTGCCGCTGTCGATGCCAGGCTGGCCCGCCGTACTGGCGCGCTCGCGCCGTCCGACCGGGAGGCGGTCGCCACGATGTTGCGCACCTTGCTCGGTTCCGTTCTGACTCCTTGACCGGCGCCCATCGCCAACCGCGGCGCCCCATGGCAAAATACCTTGAATCACGCTCAGGAGACCCACCCATGACTGAAGCCTGCATCGTCGGTTGGGCCCACACGCCCTTCGGCAAGTTGGAAGACCCCGACATCGAATCCCTTATCGGCCGCGTCGCGGGTGCGGCCATCGCCGACGCCGGCATCAGCCCGCATGAGATTGAGGGCACCTTCCTCAGCCTGTTCAACAACGGCTTCTCATCGCAGGATTTCCCGTCCTCGCTGGTGCTCCAGCATTTGCCGGAACTCCGCCACCGCCCCATCACCCGCTTCGAAAACGCCTGCGCCTCCGGTTCCGCCGCCATCCATGGCGCCCGCGACTTCCTGCTGGCGGGACGCGGTCGTTTCGCTCTCGTCATCGGTGTCGAGAAAATGACCGCCACCCCCGGCAAAGAAGTCGGCGAGATCCTGTTAAAAGCCAGCTACCAAAAGGAAGAAGGCGATATCCCCGCCGGGTTCGCCGGCGTATTCGGTAAAATCGCCGAAAAATACTTCCAGCGTTACGGCGATCAATCCGACGCCCTCGCCGCCATCGCCGCCAAAAACCACAAAAATGGCGTCTCCAATCCCTGGGCTCAGATGCGCAAAGATCTGGGCTTCGAGTTTTGCCGCACCGTGTCCGATAAAAACCCCTACGTGGCGCCCCCGTTGAAACGCACCGACTGCTCGCTGGTGTCCGACGGCGCCGCCGCGCTCATCCTCGCCGATGAGGAAACCGCGCGCGCCATGGGCAAAGCCGTCCGCTTCAAAGCCGCTGTCCAGGTCAATGATTTCCTGCCCATCAGTAAGCGCGACATCACCATGTTCGAAGGCGCCGCGATCGCCTGGCAACAGGCGCTGAAATCCGCCAACATAAAACTGGACGACCTGTCCTTCGTCGAATCGCATGACTGCTTCACCGTCGCCGAACTGATCGAGTATGAGGCGATGGGCCTGACCGCCCCGGGCCAGGGTGCCCGCGCGATTCTCGAAGGCTGGACCCAGAAAGATGGCAGACTGCCGATCAACCCCTCCGGCGGCCTGAAAGCCAAAGGCCACCCGATCGGCGCCACCGGTGTCTCGATGCATGCCATCACCGCGATGCAATTGATGGGTCAGGCGCCCGAGGGCATGCAACTTCCCAAAGCCGACCTCGGCGGCGTCTTCAACATGGGCGGTGCCGCCGTCGCCAACTACGTTTCGATCCTGGAGCCACTGCGCTGATCCCAACCGCCAACCTCGCGCATTTCCTGCTCCAGACGGCGCGCCGGTTTCCCGACCGGCCCGCGCTGATCTGGAATGAAACCACCTGGACATGGGCGGATTTCTCGGCCCGTGTCCAGGCCGCCGCCGCGAGCCTGCGAGACAAAGGCGTCCAGCCCGGCGACCGCATCCTGGTCCACGCGCGCAATTCCAACATCGTGCTGGAAACGATGTTCGCGTCCTGGATGATCGGCGCCGTCTGGGTTCCCACCAATTTCCGCCTGACCCCGCCCGAGGTGGCGTATCTCGCGATGTCCTCCGGCGCGACGGTGCATATTTTCGACGACGCCTTCCCCGACCACGCCGCCGCCGCGCGCACGGATAACCCCAGCCGGAAACTCGAAATATCCATCCCCGGCGATTGGAACGACCTGGCCAAAAATTCCGGCAAAATCGAACACCCCGCCGACGTCGACCGCGACCATCCGGCGTGGTTCTTCTATACCTCCGGCACCACCGGCCGTCCCAAAGCAGGCATTCTCACGCATGGCCAGATGAATTATATCATTTGCAACCATCTCTGCGACCTGATGCCCGCGACCACCGAACACGACGTCTCGCTCTGCGTCGCCCCCTTATCGCACGGCGCGGGCATCCATGCGCTGCCGCAAATCGCCCGCGGTGCCGCCACCGTCCTGATGCCGGGCGAAAAACTCGACGTCGCCGAAGCCTGGCGACTCGTGGAAAAATACCGCGTCACCAACATGTTCACCGTCCCCACCATCCTGACGATGCTCACCCGTCACGAAACGGTGGATCATTACGATCACTCTTCCCTCCGCTACGTCATCTACGCCGGCGCCCCAATGTATCGCGCCGACCAAAAACACGCGCTGGAAAAACTCGGTCCCGTCCTCGTCCAATATTTCGGCCTCGGTGAGGTCACCGGCAACATCACCATCCTCCCACCCGCGTGCCACAGCCTCAACGACGCCGACATGCCGGTCGGTAGCTGCGGTTTCCCGCGCACCGGCATGGAAATCGGCATAATCGACGCTACCGGAAACCGCCTCGCTCATGGCATAACGGGAGAGATCTGCGTCAAAGGCCCCGGCGTCTTCGCCGGCTACCACGGCAACGAAGAAGCAACGAAAACCGCGATGGCCCACGGATGGTTCCACACCGGCGACCTCGGCCACCTGAATGAACGAGGCTTCCTGTTCATCACCGGCCGCCAATCCGACATGTATATCTCCGGCGGCTCCAACGTCTATCCGCGCGAGATCGAGGAACTGATCCTCACCCATCCCGCCGTCACCGAGGTCTGCGTCGTCGGCGTCCCGCACGAAAAATGGGGCGAAACCGGCGTCGCCGTCCTCGTTCTCAGTCCCGGGATGACCGTCACGCAAACCGAAATGACCGCCCATATCGAGGGCAAACTCGCCCGCTATAAACATCCCGCGTCCTACGTGATCTGGCCCGAGCTGCCCAAATCCGGCTACGGCAAGGTCGTCAAGCGCGAGGTGAAAACCATGCTGGAGGCGTCATGATCGACCCATCCCGGATTACATCCTGGCACGCCCATGTCTATTACGACGCCCATGACCGCGACCGCGCCGCCGCGTTGCGCGAAGCCGTGGAGAGGCTCTTCCCTGTCAGAATGGGCCGCTGGCACGACGTCCCCGTCGGCCCGCACCCGTGCGCGATGTATCAGATCGCGTTCGAGACGGATCAGTTTCCTACCCTGGCCCCCTTCCTGATGATGAACCGCACAGGCCTGACCATCCTCCTGCACCCGGAATCCGGCCGCCCGCTGGACGATCACACCATCAACGCCGCCTGGATGGGTCAGGTCTTGCCGCTGGTGACCAAGATCCTGCCCGAAACCGATTGAGCCAAATACCAGCCTTGCGCCCCGCGCATACCCAACCCTATGGCACCCTTATCATAACGTGGCTTATAATCACCGGATCCACAAAAGGGCCCCACCGGTGCCGGAATTTGAGCGCGACCTGTTGTTTCTCCTCCACGATGTCGCCCGCCTGCTGCGCGTCGATGCCGACAAGCGCGCCCGCGCCCATGGTATGACCCGCGCCCAATGGGGCATTCTCATCTGGCTCGACCGCCAGCCCGGCATCACCCAAAAAGAGCTCGCCGAACTGCTGGAAGTCGAACCCATCACCGTCGCCCGCCTCATCGACCGCCTGGAATCCCGCGGCATGGTCGAACGCCGCCCCGATCCCCGCGACCGCCGCATCTGGCGCCTGCATCTCTCCAAACCCGCCTTCGCCGTCCTCAAGGACATCAACCGGCAACGCACGGACATGGAGGCGTTGGTCACGCACGACATCGACGAGGCCAGTCACGGCACAATGACCGAAACCCTGCTGCGCATGAAAATCACCATGACCCAGGCCGCCCGCCGCGCGACTGAAACGCGGGAGGCCGTTTGATGTCCCAAACCACCACCAGCATCACACCCCGCGTCGACGACCGCATCACCTCCTCGCCGGCCCGCCGCCGCGACCTGCGCCGCGTCCTCCGCCCCATCCTCATGTTGGGCGGCATCGCCGTCGTGATCGTCGGCTCCCTGTTCTACTGGATCACTGGCGGGCGGATCATTTCGATCGACAACGCCTATGTTCGCGCCGCGAAGGAGGCGTTATCGACCGACGTCTCCGGCATCGTCCTCGACGTCCCCGTGCGCGAGGGGCAGCGCGTCAAGAAAGGCGATATCCTGCTTCGCCTCGATCCCAAACCGTTCGAGCTCGCGGTGATGGGCGCCAAAGCAAACCTTGGCGGCGTGTCGTCCAGCCTCAACGCCATGAAGCTCGACTACAAACGCATGTTGCGCGATGTCGATGTCCGCCAATCCCAGGTCCAGCTCGATCAGGTCAACGCCGACCGTTACGCCAGCCTCGTGCAAAGCGGCGGGGTCACCCGCGCCGAGCACGACAACGCCCGCTTCCAACTCGCCACCAGCAAACAATCGGTGGAGGCGCTGAAACTCACCGCCGCCGTGCAGCTCGCCCGCCTCGGCGGCGACCCCGAGGTCGATATCCACATCATGTCCGACTACCTCCAGGCCAAGGCCCGCCTGGATGAGGCGCAACGGCAACTGGATCACACCATCATCTACGCCCCGTTCGGAGGTGTCGCGACCATGGTCGACACGGTCCAGCCCGGCATGTATCTCGCCGCCGCCACCGCCGCCTTCGGCCTCGTCTCGACCGAGCGGGTGTGGATCGAGGCGAACCCGAAGGAGACCGAGCTGACCCACGTCAAGATCGGCGATCCCGTCAATGTGACCGTCGACACCTATCCCGGCCGGAGCTGGCGTTGCGACGTCGCCAGCATCGCCCCCAACAGCGGGTCGGAGTTCTCGGTCCTCCCCGCCCAAAACACCTCCGGCAACTGGGTTAAGGTGGTGCAGCGCATTCCCGTCCGCATCCATTGCGACCGCCGCGCCGACGATCCCGATTTGCGCGCGGGCATGAGCGTGGTCGCCGACATCGACACCGGCCACCGGCGGACCTGGCGCGATCTGTTCTGATCCATGTCCTACACCGCTCAGGAACACGT
>JAYVXQ010000152.1:0-18704 GCA_043785025.1 Acetobacteraceae bacterium | reverse complement strand
AGGCTCAGGTGGCCGAGATGTTGGGCCAGGCCGACCGCGATCAGGTATTCGATCTGATGGACGCGATCATGGCGGGCAAGCCGGCGGCGGCGCTGGAGATCACGGATCGGGCGCATGAGCGGGGGGCCGACCTCGGGACCATGCTGCGCGATCTGCTGGAACTGCTGCACACGGTCACGCGGCTGAAATCCGTGCCGGGGCTGCGCGACAGTCCGGAATTGCCTGAAGCCGAGCGGACCCGCGGGGCCGCGATCGCGGATCGGCTGACGGTGCCCGTACTGGGCCGCGCGTGGCAGATGCTGCTGAAAGGCGTCGCTGAGGTCGAAACCGCGCCCGATCGCCGCGCTGCGGCCGAGATGGTGCTGATCCGCCTGTGTCATGTCGCCGACATGCCGCCGCCGGGCGATCTGGTGCGGCGGTTGACGGCGGCGTCTTCCGGAACCAGCGGACCGCCGGGTCATGGCGGCGGCAATGGTGGGGGCGGGGGCGGCACGCGCGCGGTCGCCAATGGCGCGCCGATCGCCGAGGCCGCGATGGCGGGTCCCCGGCTGACGAATTTTCGCGAGGTGGCGATGTTCGTCAAAGACCAGCGCCAGGCGATGATGCACGCGCATCTGCTGCATTCCGTGCATCTGGTGCGCTACGCGCCGCCGGTGATCGAATTGCGGACGCAACCGGAGGCGCCGCGCGACCTCGCCCCGAAACTCGCCGCGTTGCTGTCGGAGGCGACCGGCACGCGCTGGACCATCGCGCTGTCGACGGCGGCGGGGGAGCCGACTTTGGCCGAGCAGGGCAGCGCCGCGGATGCCGTCCGGCGGGAGGATGCCGCGGGCCATCCGCTGATCATGGCGATCATGCGGGCGTTCCCCGGTGCGAAGATGGAACGGGTGCGCGACGGCGCGGTTGATGATTACGGGCTGCCTCCAGTGCCGTTGGCCGAGTCGGATATGCCGGATTTCGCGCCACCGGACGCGGAGCTGTCGGACGAAAACCCCCTTTCCGACGAAAATCATTGGGAGAATTGAGTGATGAAGAACCTCGTGGGCCTGATGAAGCAGGCGCAGCAGATGCAGTCGAAAATGACCGAGATGCAGGAGCAGCTGACCCGGATGGAGATGACCGGCGAGGCGGGCGCGGGCTTGGTGCGGGTGACGCTGAACGGCAAGTTCGAGATGCGGAGCATCGTCATCGATCCGAAAATCGTCGTCGCCGACGATACCGAGATGTTGCAGGACCTGATCGTCGCCGCGCATCGCGCCGCCAAGGACAAGGTCGCGGCGGCGGCCGAAGCGGAGATGCAGAAAGTCACCGGCGGGCTGCAATTGCCTGCGGGCATGAAATTGCCGTTCTGATCGCGGGCCATGGGGGGGCCGGAGGTCGAGCATCTGATTTCCTTGCTGGCGAAACTGCCGGGCATGGGACCGCGTAGCGCGCGTCGCGCCGCGTTGCGGATGTTGCAACAGCCGCACGACCGCATGCTGCCGCTGGCCGCGGCCTTGGCGGAGGCGGCGCGCGCCGTGCGGTCCTGCGCCGATTGTGGCAATCTGGACAGCCGTGATCCCTGCGCGATCTGCGCCGATCAGAACCGCGACCGGACCATGATCTGCGTGGTCGAAAGCGTGGGCGATCTCTGGGCTTTGGAACGCGCGGGCGTGCATCACGGGCTGTATCACGTGTTGGGCGGGACGCTGTCGGCTCTGGGTGGCGTGCGGCCGGAGGATTTGAATTTTCTGAGCCTGATCACGCGGTTGTCCGATCTGCCGGTGACCGAGGTGATCCTGGCCCTGGGTGCGACGGTCGAGGGGGCGACGACGGCGCATTGGTTGACGGACCGGCTGCGCCCTTATGGGGTGACGGTGACGAAGGTCGCGCAGGGCGTGCCGATGGGGGGTGCGCTGGACGCGCTGGACGATGGCACTCTGGCGGCGGCGTTGCGGTCGCGGCGGGCGTCGTGACAGCGGGCACGGCCTGTTCCGATCCGGTGGTATGACGCCGCCGCGAATACCAGCGATTATGCGTGTTTGGCGTATTCGGCGGCGAGGCCGGCGGCATCGGTGATGGGCTCCGCCCAATGGACCCGTTGAACGGTTTCCCCCATCACGCGGTCCATCCCGTCGCCGTCGATCGCCGCCACGCCTTCGCGCGAGACCAGGGACGCGGCGATGGCGGGCAACAGATCCGCTTGTTTGACGCGCATCGCACGGGCGAAGCCGCCTACCAGGAGTGCGCCCATCGGGCGGATGCGCCACAGATGAAAATCGTCGAAATCGGCATAGAGCGCGGCGTAAGGATGGATCGCGAGGAAGTGGCGCTTCATCGCCGGATCGTCGCTTTGGTCCGCGAGCCCAATGATGGTGACGCGCGGCGTGGTTTGCGGATTGGGGCCCTCGGCGGCGGCGGTCACGAGCAGGGCGCATCGGGGCTCGGCGCGCAAATGGCGGGTGTGCTCCGACAAATTGGACAGCAGCAGAAAGATCGAAAAATCCGGCGCGCAGGCGTGCGTGACCAACGAGGCGAAGGGCTGGCCGCCATCCGCCGTGGTCGCGAGCGAGGCCACGCGGGCGGCGCGCGCCAGTTTTCGGGCTTCAAACCCAGGATTATCGGTCATGAGTACTGGGTGAGGCGGAATCGTGTATCATGGGTTGACCTCTGAGGGACCGCATCATGAAACAGACCATCGCCTTGGTTGACGATGACCGCAACATCCTCGCCAGCGTCTCGATGACGTTGGAGCAAGAGGGGTTTGTGGTGCGCACCTATACCGATGGGGAAAGCGCCTTGCAGGGGCTGACGGCGAAGCCCGCCGACCTCGCGGTGCTGGACGTGAAGATGCCGCGGATGGACGGGATGGAATTGTTGCAGCGGTTGCGCCAGCGCAGTTCGATGCCGGTGATCTTCCTGACGTCGAAGGACGAGGAGGTCGATGAGTTGATGGGGTTGCGGTTGGGCGCCGATGATTACATCACCAAACCGTTCAGCCAAAGGCTGCTGCTGGAGCGGATCCGGGCGTTGCTGCGCCGAAACGAGTCGAGCCGCGCCGAGGGGTCGGGGGCGACACCCAATGGGGTGATGACCCGTGGCGAGTTGGTGCTGGATGAGACGAAGCATCAATGTTTGTGGAAGCAGGTCGATATTCAGTTAACGGTGACCGAGTTTCTGCTGGTGAAGGCGCTGGCGGCGCGGCCCGGCATGGTCAAAAGCCGCGATCAGTTGATCGACGCGGCGTATGGCGAGAATATTTATGTCGATGACCGCACGATCGACAGCCACGTGAAGCGGGTGCGCAAGAAATTCAAGAACGCCGACGACGACTTCAATCAGATCGAAACCTTATACGGCATCGGCTACCGCTATAAGGAGCACTAAGTGCCGGACGGCGCGTCTAAGGAACAACGCGTGCCGGACGGCGCGTCTAAGGGGCATCGCGTGCCGGACGGGGCGTCTAAGAAGCATCGCGTGCCGGACGGGGCGTCCATCACCGTCGTTGGCGGGCGGGCGCGCGGATCGCCCAGACGATTCCGGCAGCGCTGGGTTTCGCCGTTGCTGCGGCGCATTTTGCTGGTCAACGCGCTGCCTCTGGCGTTGCTGGTCGTATCGCTGCTGTATCTGGATCAGTATCAGAACGGATTGCTGGAAGCGCAGGTCGCCGCGTTGCGGGAGCAGGCGAAGATTTACGCGGGCGCGATCGGCGAGAGCGCGGTCATCGTGTCGGATCCGGATAACCCCAGGCTGGTGCCCGAGATCGCGCGTCCGTTGTTAAGGCGGCTGACCGATCCGACGCCGGATGCGCGGGCGAAGATTTACGCGCCGGATGGGACGACGGTCGCGGATTCGCAGGTGCGCGATGGGCCGGCGGCGGCGAGTTCGAAGCCGCCTTTGCCTCCGGTCGATCGCGGCCGGATCCTGTCCGTTGTCGGCAGCGTCTATGATTTCGTGCTGGCGCTGGTGCCGCATGGCGAAACGGTCACCAAGGTCGATGTGACGCCGGGCGCGCGCGGGCCGGAATGGCAACCGGACGTGAAAGAAGAGCTGCGTTTGCAAAGCGCTGGCAACAGCCGGGAAATGCCGCCTTACATCCGCCGCACCGTCGATAACCGGTTGTGGGTCACCGTCGCCGAACCGGTGGAGCGCGATAAACGCACCGTCGGCATCGTGCTGCTGACTCGCGAGGCGCGGGAGGTCGAGGAAAGTCTGCTTTCGATCCGCCTGTCGATCATCGCCTTGTTCGGACTGGCTCTGGTTTTGACCGTGATGCTGTCGTGGTATTTGTCGCTGACCATCGCGCGGCCGATTCTGCGGCTGGCGGACGCGGCGAGCGAGATGCGCGAGGGCAAGGGACGGTCCGGCAGCGTTTCGGCGTCGCTGCTGGCGCGGCGTGATGAGGTGGGGACACTGGCGAACGCCGTGTCGGATTCCGCGAGCGCCTTGTGGGAACGGATGGACGCGATCGAACGCTTCGCCGCCGACGTCTCGCATGAGTTGAAAAACCCGCTGTCGTCGATCCGCAGCGCGATCGAAACCCTGTCGCGGATCGAGGATCCCGCGCGGCGCAAGCAATTGCTGACGATCATCGGTCAGGACGTGATGCGCCTCGATCGTTTGATCTCGGATGTCAGCGATGCCTCGCGGTTGGACGCGGAGATGTCGCGCGTCACCGCCGAACCGATCGATGTCGTGCCGATCGTGCGGATGTTGAAGGAAATGGACGACGCGACGCGCGATCCGGAGCACGACCCTGGCCTGGACGTGGAGGCGCCCGAAGCGGGGATGAGCGTGCTGGCGGTCGAGGATCGCCTTGTGCAGGTGTTGCGCAATCTGATCGGCAACGCGCACTCGTTCAGCCCGCCAAAGGGGCGCATCGCCGTGCGGGTGAAAGATCAGGCGCCATTGGTGGAAATCAGTGTCGAGGATGAGGGTCCCGGAATTCCGGAAGCGAATTTAGAGCATATTTTCGACCGGTTTTATTCCGAGCGTCCGAAGGGCGAAAAATTCGGCCAGCACTCCGGGTTGGGACTGTCGATCAGCCGGCAGATCGTCGAGGCTTTACAGGGCCAGATATCGGCCGAGAATGTTCACAACGCCGCCGGCAAGGTTCGGGGCGCGCGCTTCATCGTCCGCTTGCCAAAGGCCTGAGCATGATTCGTTTCCTGCCGCTGCTGTCGCTGTTTTTCGCCACCTTCTGTTGGGCGCAGAATTCGGCGGGTCCGACTTTGGCCAATGTGCTGAAGAAAGGCTTCGTCGAATGCGCGGTGGCGCCCGCGGTGCCGGGGTTCAGCACGGTCGACAGTAAAGGCGAGTTCAAGGGGTTGGAGACAGATATTTGCCGCGCGGTCTCGGCGGCGATTTTCGGCGATGCCAGCCACGCGAAATTCGTCCCCACCAATGGCGCGCAACGGCTGCCGATCCTGCAATCCGGCCAGGTGGATCTGGTCGTGGAGGTGTTGACGCAGACCCTGACGCGGGAGGCGGCGAATGGGTTGCTGTTCACCGGCGTCAGTTTTTATGATGGGCAGGGGTTTTTGGTGCGCAAATCCTCGGGGGCGAAGGCGGCGAAAGACCTCGACGGGGCCTCGATCTGTGTCGCGTCGGGGTCGACCAGTGAGTTGAATTTGGCGGATTGGGCGCATGCCAATAATTTGAAAATCAATCCGGTGGTGTTCGAGCGGACGGAAGAAGGGCGCGATGCCTATAACGCCGGTCGTTGCGATGCCTATTCGACCGATTCGAGCCAGTTGGCGGCGATCGCGACGCGGACCAAAGATCCTGAGAATCAGGTGATCCTGCCGGATATCATCAGCAAGGAACCGTTGGGGCCGGCGGTGCGCCAGGGCGACGATCAATGGTATGAGATCGTAAAATGGACTCTGAACGCGCTGATCGAGGCGGAGGAGCAAGGGGTCACGCAGGCCAATGTCGATGAGAAGTTGAAAAGCGACAACGCGGCGACGAAACGATTATTGGGCGTGACCGGGGATTTCGGCAGGTTCATGGCTTTGGATAATAAATGGGCTTATAACGCGATTAAATCCGTCGGCAATTATGGCGAGATTTTTGACCGCAGTCTGGGCCAGAACGGGGTGTTAAAACTGCCGCGCGGGAAGAACGCGCTGTGGAACCGCGGCGGGTTGTTGTATTCGCCGCCGATCCGTTGATTTGTTATATTTGCGAGGGCGATTCACGTTTCAGGTTGAAGTCAACCTGAAACGATCGCGCTCATGTCATGTTTGCGAGAGCGATTCACGTTTCAGGTTGAAGTCAACCTGAAACGATCGCGCTTATATCATGTTTGCGAGGGCGATTCACGTTTCAGGTTGAAGTCAACCTGAAACGATCGCGCTCGGCGCACCAAAATTCGGCAACACCCTGCTTTCCATGGTGCGTTTCGCATCGGCCGCGTGGGCTTCGGACACGCCACGCATCGCGCCGGTCATGACGATCTTATCGAGGCCAAGCGCGGCCAGTTGACGCAGCCGGCCGGTGACCAAAGACGGTGGACCCGCGACGGCGAAACGATCGATGAACTCCTCAGTCAAAACCCCGGCCTGGCGCGAATCGCCGCGGGTATGGGCGCGCATGTCATAACTGTCGCGCAGATCCTTCAACACCGCCCGATCGCCATCCGATACCGGACCCGCGGTGGTGCCGTGCATGACGTTGAAGCGGGCGAAGGTTGTCAGGCCGCCGCGCACCAGGGTCCGCGCGACGGCGATATCGTCATGGCAGGCGGCGTTGATATAGGCGCCGAAGGCGATCCCGTTGGGGTCGAGGCCGGCGGTCTCGCGCGCGGCGCGGGCGACGCCGATGCCCCAGCGCAGGCGGTCTTCATCGGCGCCGAGGGCGAACATGACGCGGTCGGCGTGCACGGCCGCGATGGCGATGACGCGGGGGCCGCTGGCGGCGACCTCGATCGGCACAACGGGTCCGGCCTGTTTCAACCAGCCGATCTGGCTGGCGGGCGGGGCGTCAGCGAGTTCCAGTTCGGACATCGGCGGCGCGATGGTTTCCGGGATGTCGATGTCGTCGAAGGGCACCGATTCGCCCAGTAGATAGAGGCGGACATGGCGGAGATAGCGCGCGAAGGGGCCGAGACGGGCGGGGGCGCGGCCGAGATGGGCGAGTGCCGAGTCACCGCGGCCGATGCCGAGATACGCGCGGCCGTTGGAAATGCGCTGCACGCTGGCGATGGAGCAGGCGGTGACGGCGGCGTGGCGGGTCACGGTGTTGGTGACACCGGTGGCGAGGCCAAGCCGCGTGGTGGCGGTCGCGGCCATGGCCAGCGCGATATAGGGATCGCCAGACAGGTTTTGCGAGTCGACGACCTGGAAACCGGCCCAACCGGCGTCCTCAAGCTGTTTCGCCGTGGCCGCGCTGGCGCGGGGGGAAGCGACGCCGGTGGTCCATAATTGCATCGCGGGTTCCTTCAGGCTGGCTGTTCAGAGCATTATCCGATCAGGTGGCCACATTTGACCGCATAACGATGCTGACCAAAACACGTCATCAGAGCGGGTTCCGTGCGCCAGCGCGATCGGAAACCGCTCTGGGGCCGGTCAGCCGGTTCCACGCCGCGCCGGCCAGACCCTGGGGCAGGAAAATGATAAATAGCACCAGCAGCGTGCCATAGACGAGGTTATCCCAACCCAACGCGCCGGTGCCGAAGAAAATCCGTAAACCTTCAGCGAGCAGAATGGTGATGATGGCGCCGACGGTCGGGCCCGGCAGCACGTAGATACCGCCGACCACGGCGGCGAACACCATTTGCAACGACACGCTGATCCCGCTGACGGTGTCAGGGGAAATGAACATCTGGTATTGGCAATACAGCGCCCCCGCGGCGGCCGTCATGGCGGCGCTGATGGCGGTGACTTTCAGTTTCTCGGCGGTGACGTTCACGCCCGCGGCGCCGGCGGCGTCCTCGTCCTCGGCGATGGCCTCCAGCGCGTAGGCGATCATTGAACGGTCGATCCACCAGCGGATCAGCAGGCCGCAAGCCCAGATGCCGAGGGCGATGAAATACCAGGTGGTTTTGTTGGCGAATTGAAAGGCGAGGATGCTCTCGCCGCCCGGGACGCGTTCGGGGGTGTAGCCGAGGGAGCCGCCGGTGATGTCGCGCGACGCGGTGGCGACCTGAAGGACGATGGCGCTGAGGGCCAATGTGACGAGGGCGAAATAATGCCCGGTGATGCGAAAGCGTGAGCAGGGGTAAGCGACAATGAGAGCCAGCAGGACGGCGGCGGCCATCGAAATGGGGGTGCCGATGAACGGCGAGAGGTGAAAATTATTCCACAGCAGCGCGGTGCCATAGGCGCCCACACCCATGAACCCGCCATGGCCCAATGACACGAGACCGAAACGGCCCATGACAGACCAGGAGGTATAGGCGAAGGACCAGATCAGCACGACGATGATCAGATGCAACGGATACGGCGCGTGATACACGAAGGGCAACGCGATCAGGGCGCCCGCCACAGCGAGGGCCAGGAGCCGGGTCATGAGCGGCCCGCCAGGATCCCTCGGGGTCTGATGAACATCATCAGGATGAAGAACACGAACGCGAACACATAGCCCCATTCGAGGTCCATGTATAAACCACCGATCGAAATGATCTCGGCGAAGACGAAAGCGGCGACGAAGCCGCCGATCATGTTGCCAAGCCCGCCCATGACGCAGATCATGAAGGTGATGGGACCGAACGTCAGGCCGATGAACGGGTGAACGTCGTATTGCAAGACCAGCAGACAGGAGGCGAGACCGGCGAGGCCGCCGCCGATCGCCGATGTCACCAGATAGATTTTACCCGCGTCGACGCCCATCAGCGGCATGATCTGGCGGTCCTGGGAAATCGCGCGGATCGCGGTGCCGGTATAGGTGCGTGAAAGAAACAGATACACAGCGACCATGCCCGCCAGCGCGGTGCCGAACGCCAGCAGGCGGGCATAGCTGATATACATCTCGGAGATTTCGATCACCGGCAGGCGGATGCCGAGATTGCGGAAATCGATGCCGAACATCACGGTGGCGAGGGCTTGCAGAAACGCGAGTACACCGCCCGTGGCGAGCAATTGATTGATCGGCGCGGCGTTCAAAAGGGGTGCGATCACCAAAAGGTGGAGCGCGACGCCGAAGGCCGCGACCAAGGCGATGGCCAGGACGGCGGCGAGCAAAAAGGGCAGATGATAGACGGTGAACAGATAGAACATGCCGTACATGCCGATCATCACCAGCTCGGCGTAGCAGATCCAGACGACGTCGATGACGCCGAAGACGAGGTTGAGGCCGAGGGCCAGCAACGCGAGAACGCCGCCCAGAAGAATGCCGTTGATGGCGGCTTCGAGAAGATAGATATCAAACATGGCTATACGCCAAGATACGCCTCCTGGATCATTGCGTTTTCCGCCAGTTCGGCGGAGGTGCCGCTGGCCTTTATCGTTCCGGCTTCGAGCAGATAGGCGCGATCGACGACGCGCAGGACCTGGCGGACATTTTGTTCGACGATCAGAACGGTCAGGCCCGAGGCGCGGATGCGGGCGACGAGGCCGAAGACCTGTTGCACGACGACGGGGGCGAGGCCGGCGGAGGGTTCGTCGAGCAATAAAAGTCGTGGTTCCGACATGAGGGCGCGGCCGATGGCGCACATCTGCTGCTCCCCGCCCGACATGGTGCCCGCGAGTTGGCCGCGGCGTTCTTTCAGGCGGGGGAACAGGTCGTAGACGAACTCCAGCCGTTGGGCGAATTTCGCGCGGGCGGCGGGGAGGTAGGAGCCCATGCGCAGATTGTCCTCGGCGGTCATGCGCGGGAACAGGCGGCGGTTTTCCGGGACATGGGCGATGCCGAGGCCAAGGATGCGATGCGGGGCGGTGGCGAGCAGGTCGGCGCCCTCCATCGCGATCGTTCCTTTTGTGGGACGAATGAGGCCGGAGATGACGCGCATGAGTGTGGTTTTGCCCGCGCCGTTGGGGCCGATGACGCCGATCGCCTCCCCCGCGTTGACGGACAGGGAAACGCCGAACAGCGCCTGGAACGTGCCGTATCCCGCGTCGATGTTGTTCAACGTGAGCATCAGCGGGTTTCCTCGGTGATGGCATGCACGTCGGCGGCGTCGGTGCCGAGATAGACCTCGATCACACGGGGATCGCGGACGACGTCGGCGGGCAAGCCCATGGCGATTTGCTCGCCGTGGTCGAGGACCATGACGCGATCGACGACGCGCATCAGCACGCCCATGATGTGTTCGACCCAGATGATGGTGATGCCGAGTTCGGCGCGAATGCGGCGCAGCATATCGGCGGCCTGATCCATTTCGTGTTCGTCAAGACCACCCAAGGATTCGTCGGCGAGAAGAAGTTTCGGTTGGGTCGCGAGGGCTTTGGCGAGTTCGAGTTTTTTCAGGCCGGCGGCGCCCAATCCGCCGATTTGGACATGCCGGTCGAGCGGGAGGCCGACCATGTCCAACGCGCGCTCGGCGGCGGCGAAGGCGCTGGCGCGAGAGATCTGACCCTGGCCGTAATACCCGGCGAGGGCGACGTTTTCGAACAGGCTGAGGCGTTTGAAAGGTCTTGGGATTTGAAAGGTGCGGCCGATGCCGCGATTGATGATGCGATGCGGCGGCAGGCCGCCGATGTCCTGGCCCATGAAACGGATCGCGCCCGCCGTGGGTCGCAGCGTGCCGGACAGCAGGTTGAAGATGGTGCTTTTGCCGGATCCGTTCGGGCCGATCAAGCCAAGGATTTCGCCCTGATCGACTTTGAACGAGACGTTCGAGACGGCGGTGAACCCGCCGAATCGCTTGACCAGTCCTGAGACTTCTAACACGGGCGGTCGATCACTTCGCGGCGTAAGGCGAGGTATCCGGCAAGGTCAGCACGGGCGCGCGCTGCTGCAGGGCTTTCGGCCAGACGACATAGGATTTGTCGTCGACATATTGCACCACGACGGGATAAGCGCGGGTGTTCTGACCGGCCATATCGCCCTCGGGCGGTTGGAACTTCACGCCGAAGCCCAACATCGTTCCGCCGTCCGCGACATCCAGCTCCAGCGCCGCTTTGCGCAACGAATCGGCGTCGATGCCGCCATGCACCTTGATCGCGCGCGGCAGAACCTTGGTCATGAACAAATACGTGTTTGAGGCGGCCATGCCGACATGGGCCGATTTCAGCACGGTGTCTGGGCGGGCCTTGAGGTATTCCTCGCCGACCATTTTGACGATCGGCACCAGCTCGGCGTCCAGCGCCTTGGAGGGGACCTCCCAGATTGAGATGGGATCGACGTCCATGAAGTAATTCACGTCGGTGCCATTGCTGGCCTTGAGTTTATTGTAATCGGTGTACCCCGCGCCCTGCCCGATCAGCGCCTTGAAGCGCAGTCCGCCCTCGCGCGCCTGGCGCAGGAACAGGCTGATGTCGGGGTTGTAGCCGGTGTGGAAAATCACGTCGGGGCGGGCGCGTTTCAGTTTCGTCACGAGCGAGGACAGATCGGGGGCGGTGGAGGAATATCCCTCTTTCAAAACGATATTCAGGCCACCTTTTTTGGCGCCCATTTCGTTGCCGGAGGCGACATCGACGCCGTAAGCGCCGTCTTCATGGATGATGGCGACGCGCAATTCGGAGGGTTCCTTGCCGTACGCCTCTTTCGCATAGGCCGTGACCATTTCGGTGGAGGCGAGGCCCCATTGCGTGCCGTAGGGTTGCGGGCGGAAGACATATTGCAAATGCCGGTCGCGCAGCACGGGGGCGGCGATACAGGTCGTGATCCACATGAATTTCTTGAACTGTTCGATCCGCGCGGCGGCGGGCACGCACTCGGCGGAGGCATAGAAGCCAAGTAGCATATCGACTTTTTCTTGCTCGATCAGGCGGACGGCTTCATTGATGGCGACGTCGGGCTTGCTTTGCGCGTCGGCGTAGACCGGGTCGATCATATAGCCTTCGACGCCGCCGGTGCGGTTGATGTGATCGATGATGATTTTGGCGCCGAGATATTGCAGGTCGGAGCCGCCGCCCGCGAAGGGGCCGGTCAGATCGTAGACGACGCCGATCTTGATTTTTTTCTGTTGGGCCGCCGCCGGAACGGTCAGCCATCCGACCATCGCCAGCACGGCCAGGATCGTGGCCAGTATGCGCCTGTTCATCCTATCGTCTCCCTGCGCGTTCCAGGTTTACCCTGATTGGACTCGCATGATGCTGATCCGGGGAAGGCGTGGCAAGGTGCGGTGTCCGGACAAGGAGAATGACATGAAATTCGGCATCGCGATTCCGACGGATTCCGATTCGTGGCGGCTGGTGCGCCGCGCCGAGGAACTCGGATTTCATCATGCCTGGTTCTATGACACGCAATTATTGAGTGCTGATTGTTTCGTTGCCATGGCGGCGTGCGCGATGAAGACGACGCGGATCCGGTTGGGCACTGGGGTTTTGGTGCAATCGGGGCGGATCGCCGCCGTGACGGCCAACGCGTTCGCGTCGTTGAACAAGCTGGCACCGGGTCGGATCGATTTCGGGATCAGCACGGGTTTCACCGCGCGGCGCACGATGGGTTTGGGTGCGGTGACATTGTCGGACATGGAAGAGTATATCCGCGTCGTTCAGGGATTATGGCGCAAGGAGACCGTTGCCGCGAAGGTCGAAGGGGTGGTGAAGAATATTCGTTTCCTCAATCCTGACCTAAGGCTGATCAATCTGGACGATCCGATCCCGCTGTATATCGCGGCCTCCGGTCCGAAAGCGCGGGCGCTGACGGCGAAGTTGGGCGCGGGGTGGATCGATGGCGCGGCGTCGGTCGCTCAGGCGACGGCGAATCTGGGGGTGATGCGGGAGGCGTGGGGGGCGGGCGGTGAAGGTTTGAACGCCGTCGCATGGGCTGGGGGAGCGGTGTTGGAGCCCGGCGAACCATGCGATTCGGCGCGGGCGATCGCGCAGGCGGGACCGCGGGCGGCGGTGATGTTTCATCGCGCGGCCGATGAGGCGTTGAGCGGGCTGCCGAACCGGACACCGCTGCCGGCGCGGTTTCAGGACGCGGCGGCGGAATACGTCGAAATGGTCAGGTTATATGGGCCGAAGGAGACGTACTACCTTGGCAACCATCGCGGGCATTTGATGACGCCGTGTGACGATGAACGAAAGTTTTTAACCGCCGAGTTGATCCGCCACGCGACCTGGACCGCGACGGCGCCGGAGTTGATCGAGCGGGTGGCGGCGTTGGAGGCGGCGGGGTTCACGCAGATCGTGTTCTCGATCCTTCCGGGTCAGGAACAAGCGGTTGAGGATTGGGGACGGGTGCGGCGCGCGTTCGCGTAATGAGCGCATATCGGATGATGCACTCATACCAGGTTTTGGCGCGCATCTTTATCCGATGAGGTGAGTCCGCCTGATCGGATGATGCGCTACCGGCCAATTTCCAGGAAGGTTGGCGTGATCGGATCGAGCGTGACCGCGCCGTTGGCGGAAACCGGTTTGCCGGAGACGACGTCTCGCGCGGGCTGCCCGTTCAGCGTGACCGTGACGGACGCGGATGTATCGCCGGTCGCGCGACGCTGCAGAGCCAGCAGAAGCCGGCCGCGGGAGCGGAACAAATATTGATCGATACCGTAACCATGCACCGTGAACCGCGGTTGGGTTTTGATCGTCGAGGGCAGGTCCATTGGCGTCACGATTGACGCCATGACGGCGGGTTCGGCGCGTTTGCGGGCGTGGGAGTCGAACGCGCCCGGCGCGATGTCACCGATGACCTGAACGCCGCGTGTTTTGGCGAGCGCGATGGAGCGGAGTTCGGCGTCGGACATGGCCAAGGCGTGCGGCAGGATCAGCACGCGCTCGGGCGGTGGGCCGGACGCCAGTTGCGCGGGGGTAATGATCCGCGGGCGCAGGCCCATGCGGGACAGGGCGCCGATATAGCCGGTGAAGGCGACTCGCCAGGCGTTGTCCTCGTTCTCGATATCGGCGGCGCGGCGCATCCAGGCGTCGCCATTGCCGCGATGATCCAGCATCCAGCGGACGCGGAAGCTGACGGGGGAATAGAGCACGGCGACGTCGTCGTAGACGGGCTTGGCCGCGACCATGCGGCGGCCGAGATCGCCACGCAGGGAGGCGAAGACGGGCGCGTAGGCCTCGGCGCGCGGGGTCAACGTCGCGTCGGGGCGGACGATACTGTCGTCGTCGTCCCATAAAACCAGACCGCGGGCGCCGCGTAGGACAGACATCCAAATGCGATGCATTTCGGTTGGCGTGCCCTCGAAGCTGGTGGCGAGGGGGATGAGGCGGGGATTGAGGGATCGCAGAATGGGCAGGTTTTCGCCCATGTCATAGACTTCCATCACATCGGTGGTGGTGGCGAGTTTGGTGTAGTCGTAACCTCCCCATCCTGGCATTTGCGCGCCCTCGATCGCGCTGAGCGCATTGGGATCGGCGCGGTGAATGGCGTTGGTGCCGAGCTGAACGGCGTTGGCGAATTCGGTGTCCGCCCAGGATTTGAAGTCGTTCCATGCGGCGTAGTTGTCGTCGGTGCGGCGCATGGCGGCGCGGGTCGTTTCGGGCTGGATTGAAGCCCATGTTTTATGTCCGGTGCCCCATTCGGTGTTGAGTGCCGCGAGGGTAGGATATTGACCGCGCAGCCAGGTTTGGAAACCTGAGATGGAGACAGGCGAAAGATCGAAATCCCAATAGGCGGAGAGGTCGGCGATGCCGGTTTCGTCGCCCAACGAATAAAATAACGGGTGGTATTGTTTTTGATCTTTAACTGTGTCGGTCAGGCGTTTGGCGATGCGGGCGCGCCAGGCGGGATCGGAATATGGCGGCTGGCGTTGCAACGCTGTCTGATCGTCGGGATTGGCCTGAAGGCGGGCCTGTGCCTCCAGGAACAGCCAGTGCACCGGCTTGTTGGGCGTGTATTTATGATAGGGCGCGTAATAATCGGTGGCGATATTTTCGATATACCAACGCAAGCCCACCGCCTGGGGCGCGGGCGTCTGCTGATTGAGCGGGGTGCCGGTGCCGTCGCGGTCGGCGATCACGTTGACCGCGGTGACGCCAAGTTTTTGTAAGGCGCGCAAGCGGGGGACATCGCGTTTCTGCCACTGGATAATTTCGAACTCGTTCCAGGCGGCATGCGCGGGGGCCGCGCATAACAGCGCAATGGCGAGGCCGGTGATCATTCGCATTTCGGGTGTTTCCTCGCGGTTGAGTGCGGTCAGGCGGCGTTCTGTTTCAGGACCTCGCCCGCCAAATACAGGCTGCCGCAGATCAGCACGCGCGCGGGGGATGGGCTACGCGGGATCGCGGCGAGTGCTTGGGCGATCGTGGGGCCGGGCCGCGCGATGCCGCCGGATGCGGCGATGATCGCCTCGACCGACAAAGCGCTGTGCTGACCGGGTTCGGCGACAGCCCAGATGGTCGCGGCGTGGGGTAATAAGGGGCGCAGGAACGCGGCGGAATCCTTCGCCTGTTTCATTCCGACGATCAGGTGAATGGGTTGGTCACGCCAGGTGGCGAGATGCGCGGACAGCGCGATGCCCGCGCCGGGATTATGGCCGCCGTCCAACCATAATGCCCAGGTTGCGGGCAAGAGGGCGGCGAGGCGGCCGGTTAAATGTTGCATGCGGGCGGGCCAGGACGCGGTCGCGACGCCGCTGGCTTGCGCGGTCTCGGGAACCGCGACGCACGCCGCGCGAATGGCCGCGAGGGCGATGCCGGCGTTGTCGATCTGGTGCGGGCCGGGGAGCGACGGCGGTGGGGTGTCGAGGGTTCCCGCGGCGTCGATGTAACGCAGGCCCCGCGTGGTGGGTTCGATGCTCCATTCGCGGCCGCGGCGGAACAATATCGCACCGGATCGTTCCGCTTGCTCTGACAATGCGGTCAGCACGTCCGAGGTCTGTGCCCCGATCGCGACGGGAACACCGTGTTTCATGATCCCGGCCTTTTCGCGGGCGATGATGTCGAGGGTCGGGCCCAACAATTCGATGTGATCGAGCGAGATCGAGGTTATGGCGCAGGCGGCGGGCGACGCGATGACATTGGTGGCGTCGCCGCGTCCGCCTAATCCGACCTCGAGGATGCACAGATCGGCTTGGGTGGCGGCGAAAAGATGGAAGGCGGCGGCGGTGATCACCTCGAACACCGTGATGGAGGCGCCATCGTTGATCCGCTCGATGGTTTCCATCGCGGTGAACAGGTCGGTATCCGAAACAAGCTCACCCGCGACGCGGATGCGTTCGTTGAAATGCACGAGATGGGGGGAGGTGTAGACATGCGCGCGCAGACCGGCGGCCTCGGCCATCGCGCGCAAGAAAGCGCAGGTGCTGCCTTTGCCGTTGGTGCCGGCGACGTGGATGACGGGGGGTAATCGTTGCTCTGGGTGATCGAGTTTCGCGAGCAAGGACAGCAGGCGGTCGAGGCTCAGATCGATCAGCCTGGGGTGCAGCCCGTGCAGGCGGGCGACGACCCCCTCGATTCGGGAACTCACGCCGATTTCGGCGATTCGAGAACTCACGCCGATTTCGGCGATACGGGAACTCACGCCGCTTCCGAAACGTCTTTCACGCGCAGCAGCGAAACGACGCGCGTGAGGGTTGCTTTCATATCGTTGCGCTTCACCACCATGTCGATGATGCCGTGTTCCAGCAGATACTCGGCGCGTTGGAATCCGTTGGGGAGTTTTTCACGCACGGTTTGCTCGATGACGCGGGCTCCGGCGAAACCGATCAAGGCGCCGGGTTCGGCGATCTGGATGTCGCCCAACATGGCGAACGACGCGGACACGCCGCCAGTGGTGGGATCGGTCAGCACGACGATGAAGGGCAGGCCGGCGTCCTTCACCAAACGCGTGGCGATCACGGTGCGCGGCATTTGCATCAGGCTGACCGCGCCTTCTTGCATGCGCGCGCCACCGGACGCGGTGAACACGATCAGCGGCGCCTGTTGCAACACCGCGAGGCGCGCGGCGGCGACGATCGCCTCACCCAGGCCGGAGCCCATGGAGCCGCCGATGAACGCGAACTCCATCGCCGCGACAACGGCGTTCTGACCGCCGATCGTGCCGTGTCCGACAACGACGGCGTCATCGAGATGGGTTTTCTCACGCGCCTCCTTCAGCCGGTCGGTGTAGCGTTTGCTGTCGCGGAATTTCAGCGGATCGACGACGGCTTTCGGCAGTTCGATGCGGGTGTAAGCGTTCTCGTCGAAGGTCCATTCCAGACGCTCCAGCGCCGTGCCGCGGGAATGATGGCCGCAATCGGCGCAGACGCGCAGGTTGGCCACGAAATCCTTGGTGAAAATCATGCGCTGGCAGCCGGGACACTGGCTCCAGAGATTGTCGGGGACGTCGCGGCGCGTGAACAAGCCGCGAATTTTGGGGCGTATGACCTCGGTCAGCCAGCTCATGACAGGGAAACCTTCAACCCGGTAACTCCAGAACGTTTTTGGCGAGGATATTGCGTTGGATCTCGTTGGACCCCGCGTAGATCGAGGCTGGGCGGGATTGCAGGAACAGGCCGGTGGGGTTGAGTTCCTGGTTGCCCTCCAGCGGGCCCATGGCGCCGCCGTATTCGCCGGCGATGTCCAGCATGGTTTCGGTGATGCGCTGGAACAATTCGGTTTGGTGGACTTTCAGCATGGAAACGTCGGAGCCCAACGCCTCCCTCCGGCGGACTTTTTCGACGAAAGTTTCATACAGGTCTTTGTGGTCCTCCAGGTCCAGACGGTGGCGGGTGAATCGTTGCCGGAAATCATCGTCTTCCCAGACGCCCATGCGCTCGGCCAGCAGTTTCAGGCGTTTCAGGGCGTAAGAAGCCTGGCGGGGCGAGCCGGAGCCGATGCGTTCAAAGCCCAGAAGGGCCTTGGCCATGGTCCAGCCCTGGTTGATGCCGCCGACGATATTGTCGCGCGGGACACGGACCTCGTCGAAGAAGGTTTCGCAAAACTCGTCGGCCATATCGATGTTGGTGATGGGACGCACGGTGATGCCGGGCGTGTCCATGGGGACCAGCAGGAAACTGATGCCTTCCTGTTTTTTCGCTTTCGGATCGGTACGAACGAGTAAAAAGATCCAGTTGGCGTCCATGGCCAGGGAGGTCCAGATTTTCTGGCCGTTGACGACCCAATGATCGCCGTCGAGCACCGCTGACGTACGCAAGGACGCGAGGTCGGAACCGGCATTGGGCTCGCTGTAGCCCTGGCACCAAATATGCTCGCCCGCCAGGATTTTAGGCAGGTACTGTTGCTGTTGCTCGGGGCGGCCGAAGCGGATCAGCAGCGGGCCGATCATGGTCATGCCCATGTCGTTGACGCGGGCGCAGCCGTGGCGTTCTTTTTCCTCAAGGAAAATGAGCTGTTTGCTGGCGGAAATGCCCATGCCGCCGAATTCCTTGGGCCAATTCGGGCTGAGCCAGCCTTTATTGGCCAGCATCATGTACCAGGGTTTGTTCTCGTTGAAATGCAGGCGCCTGGGGGGATTACGCAGCTCCGGCGGATAGTTGTCCTGGATCCAGGTCCGGACATGAGCGCGGAAGGCGTCGTCGGAGAGTTGGTCGAGATCGGCGGGCTCGGACTGGATCGCGGCGGACATGGCGGGCTCTCCCTGATGGGCGGAGTTTAGCGCCGGATCGGCGGTCAGGCCAGTTCGGGCTGGTGGCGCAGGTGGTTGGGGGAAGAAATCAGGGCTCCGCCCTGAAACCCGCTCGGTGGCTTTGCCCCCGAGACCCCCACCAAAGGGCGAGGCCC
>JAYVXQ010000151.1:0-6262 GCA_043785025.1 Acetobacteraceae bacterium | reverse complement strand
AAGGAACCGTAAGAAATGGCCAGGAATGGCACCGCCCAATTTTTAATCACGGCGTTTTTGCCCCAATCCGCATCAGAGTGGGGACGTTTCCGCCTATCCCGTGTCACCCGGCGTCCACCTCATACCGAAACGCGCCACCTCCCGCCTGGCACAAAATTTGCTTGGCACCTCCCTGGCACCGCCCCTAAGGGGGAGGGCACGTCACCACCAAACACGCCATCAACAATCAGGGACCGTCTTATGAACCCGAACGAACCCAGCCTCTTGACCGGGGGAATGTCACGTCGTGGCTTCGCGCGCCTCGGCGCCGCCACGGCCTCCGCCGCCGCCATCGCCGCCGCCATGCGCGGGGTGACATCCGCCAACGCGCAGACGGCCGCCCCGATCAAGATCGGCATCCTGCACTCGCTGTCCGGCACCATGGCGATCAGCGAGACGACGTTGAAGGACGTCATGCTCATGCTGATCGAGAAACAGAACAAAGCCGGTGGCGTTCTCGGCCGCAAGCTGGAAGCCGTCGTCGTCGACCCCGCGTCGAACTGGCCGCTGTTCGCCGAAAAAGCCCGTCAGCTGATTTCCGTCGACAAATGCGCCGCCACCTTCGGCTGCTGGACCTCAGTGTCCCGCAAATCCGTCCTGCCGGTGTTCGAGGAACTGAACGCCATCCTGTTCTACCCGGTCCAATACGAGGGCCAGGAATGCAGCCGTAACGTCTTCTACACCGGTGCCGCGCCGAACCAGCAGGCAATCCCGGCGGTCGATTATCTGTGGAACGAAAACAAGGTGAAGCGCTGGGTTCTCGCGGGCACCGATTATGTCTATCCGCGCACGACCAACCAGATCCTGGAAGCGTATCTGATCAGCAAAGGTGTCGCCAAAGAAGACATCATGATCAACTACACGCCGTTCGGTCATTCCGACTGGCAGAACATCGTCGCATCCATCAAGAAATTCGGCAGCACCGGTAAGAAAACCGCCGTCGTCTCCACCATCAATGGCGACGCCAACATTCCCTTCTATAAGGAACTCGGCAACCAGGGCATCAAGGCGACCGACATCCCCGTCGTCGCGTTCAGCGTCGGCGAGGAAGAACTCGCCGGCATCGACACCAAACCCCTGGTCGGCCATCTCGCCGCCTGGAACTATTTCCAAAGCGAGGATAACGCCGACAACAAGGCCTTCATCGCCGAATGGAAGGCCTTCACCAAGAACCCGAAACGCACCACCAACGATCCGATGGAGGCGCATGTCATCGGCTTCAACATGTGGGTCAAAGCGGTCGAGAAAGCGGGAACCATCGAATCGAACGCCGTCATCGACGCGCTGATCGGCGTGTCCGTGCCGAACCTGTCGGGCGGATACTCCGCGATGATGCCGAACCATCACATCACCAAGCCGGTACTGATCGGGGAAATTCAGGCCGACGGCCAGTTCAACACCGTCTCCCGCACCGCCGGTCTCGTGGTGGCGCAGGAATGGTCGCCGTACGTCGCCGACACCAAGGACCTGATCGGCGATTGGCGCGCCCCACTCAGCTGTGGCGCGTACAACGTTTCGACCAAGACCTGCACCGCCGGCAAGAAATCCTGACGCGAGCCCGTCCGCGGCGGATATCCCAATCCGCCGCGGACGTTACTTCGTTAAGAAAGCACCCCATGATCCGCCGCTCCGCTCTCGTCCTGCTCGCCATGCTCTGGCTGCTGCCATCCCGGGGCCAGGCCGACCCAACCGGCGACGCGCTCGCCGCCATGGCCTCCACCAGCTTCGATCAGATCCGCCAGGGGGTAGAGGCACTGGCCGTCTCCGGCGATCCCCGCGCCCAATCCCTCATTGTCGCGCTGCGGGAAAACCAGCTGTTCGCCCGCGCCGATAAAACCCTGTTCATCAAACAGCCCGACGGCACCGTCATCGACGCCGCCACCGGCCAACCCGCCGACATCCCCGCGTCCGCCCTGAAACAGGTCCGCATCAACAACGCCGTCCGCGGCGCCATCGACTCCACCCTGGGCGTCCTGCGCCTGTTCGCCCCCGACCCCGCATCCCGCCTCGCCGCCGCCGAGGCCGTGTTCCGCTCCCGCGATCCCGTGTCACTCCCCGCCCTCGACCGCGCCATCGCCAAGGAACCCGACACCCGCGTCAAAGCCCGCATGGAACAAGCCCGCGCCGCCGCCATCCTGTTCACCCCCGACTCGCCCGAGCCCGCCCGCCTCGATGCCGTCGCCACCATGCGCGCCCGCGGCGATATCGAGGCACGCAGCCTTCTGGGCTACCTGACCGGCCAATCCCCCGCCGTCGCCACCGCCGCCACCGCCGCCATCACCGGCATCGATCGTAATCTGCAACTCTGGTCCGTGCTGCAAAGCCTCTTCTACGGCCTCAGCCTCGGCTCGGTCCTGCTGCTGGCCGCCGCCGGGCTCGCCATCACCTTCGGCGTCATGGGCGTGATCAACATGGCGCATGGCGAGATGGTGATGATCGGCGCCTACGTCACCTTCGTGACCCAGCAAACCATGAAGGCCTACGCGCCCTCGATCTACCCGGCCAACATTCTGTTCGCGATCCCGCTGGCCTTCCTCGTCGCCGGCCTGATCGGCATCGCGATCGAGCGGACCCTCATCCGCTGGCTGTACGGCCGCCCGCTGGAAACCCTGCTCGCCACCTGGGGCTTGTCTTTGGTCCTGCAACAAGCCGTGCGCTCGCTGTTCGGCGCCAATAACCGCGATGTCGACACCCCCGCCTGGATGAGCGGCGCCACCGAGTTGGGCGGCCTCACCCTGACCTGGAACCGGATGTACATCATCCTGTTCGCTTTCCTCGTCCTCACCGCCCTCATGGCCGCCCTACGCTTCACCTCCTTGGGCTTACGCATGCGCGCGGTCACGCAGAACCGGCGCATGGCCGCGGCGATGGGCATCCGCACCCCCTGGATCGACGCGCTGACCTTCGGCCTCGGGTCCGGCGTCGCGGGCATGGCGGGCGTGGCCCTCAGCCAGATCGACAACGTCTCCCCCAATCTTGGTCAGAGCTACATCATCGACAGTTTCATGGTCGTCGTCTTCGGCGGTGTCGGCAATCTCTGGGGCACCACCCTGGGCGCGCTGACCCTGGGCATCGTCAACAAATTCCTCGAACCCGTGGCGGGCGCTGTACTCGGCAAGATCGTCGTGCTGATCGGCCTGATCCTGTTCATCCAGCGCCGCCCGCGCGGGATGTTCCCGCTGAAGGGCAGGGCGGTCGAACAATGATCAGCCGAAGAGTTTCCCTCCTCACCATCGGCGTCGTCCTCGGCCTCGCTATTCTGCTGGCGGCGCTGAACCAGTTCACCCCCGCGACCCATGCGTTGCACGTCCCGCCTTACGTGATCGCCCTGGCCGGCAAATATCTCTGCTTCGCGATGCTCGCGCTGGCCGTCGATCTGGTCTGGGGCTACGGCGGCATCCTCCCCCTCGGTCATGCCGCCTTCTTCGCCTTGGGCGGCTATGCCATGGGCATGTATCTGATGCGCCAGATCGGCACCCGCGGCGTTTACGGCAATCCGCTGCTGCCCGATTTCATGGTCTTCCTCGGCTGGAAGTCGATGCCCTGGTATTGGAGCGGGTCCGAGTTCTTCGCCTTCGCCGCCCTGATGGTCGTCCTGGTGCCAGGCATTCTGGCCCTGGTCTTCGGCTGGCTCGCCTTCCGCTCCCGCGTCACCGGTGTCTATTTGTCCATCATAACCCAGGCGCTGACCTACGCTTTGCTGCTGGCGTTCTTCCGCAACGACATGGGCTTCGGCGGCAATAACGGCCTGACCGATTTCAAGGACATTCTCGGCTTCTCGGTCCAGGCCGACGGCACCCGCGCCACCCTTCTGGTGCTGTCCGCGATCTTCCTCTGCCTGCAATTCCTGCTCGCCCGCTTCGTCGTCACCTCCCGCTTCGGCAAGGTCCTCATCGCCGTCCGCGACACCGAATCGCGCACCCGCTTCCTCGGCTACCGGCCCGAATCCTACAAGCTGGTCGTCTGGGTCCTCTCCGCCGTCATGGCCGGAATCGGCGGCGCCCTCTACGTCCCCCAGGTCGGCATCATCAACCCGTCCGAGTTCTCCCCCGCCAACTCGATCGAGGCCGTGATCTGGGTCGCCGTCGGCGGCCGCGGCTCCCTCGTCGGCGCCATTATCGGCGCCGTCCTGGTGAATTTCGGCAAAACCTGGTTCACCTCCGCCGTCCCCGAGTTCTGGCTGTTCGCCCTGGGTGCCCTGTTCATCGGCGTCACACTGCTGTTACCCAACGGCGTCATGGGATTATTCGCGAAACGCGCCGGAAAACGGGAGGCCGCGGTCGCGATCAAGGACGGGCCCACCTCCCAGACGCCCGCCTCCCAGACGCCCACCTCCCAGACGCGCACCTCCAAGACGCCGATCTCGGAGGCACGCGTATGACCGAAGCCGACACGCTGCTGTATCTCGACGGCGTCACCGTCAGCTTCGACGGCTTCCGCGCCCTGAACGCCTTGTCCCTGGTCCTGGAGGCCGGCGAAATGCGCGCCGTCATCGGCCCCAACGGCGCGGGCAAAACGACCATGATGGATGTCATCACCGGCAAGACCCGCCCCGATGCCGGCCGCGTCGTCTACCAGGTCGACACCGACCTCACGAAACTCGACGAGCCCGCCATCGCCGCCCTCGGCATCGGCCGCAAATTCCAAAAACCAACGGTGTTCGAGCCGCAAACGGTTTGGGATAACCTGCTGCTGGCCCTGGCCGGAGACCGCCGCCCGCGCTTCAGCCTCTGGGCCCGCGAAACCGGGCAGGAGCGCGACCGCATCGACGCCATCCTCCACACCGTCCGCCTGACCGGGCAAATTCACCGCCGCGCCGGCGACCTGTCGCACGGCCAGAAACAATGGCTGGAGATCGGCATGCTGCTGGCACAAGAACCGCGCCTGCTCCTGGTCGACGAACCCGTCGCCGGCATGACCGATGCCGAAACCGAACAAACCGCCGAGTTATTGCGCGACATCAACAAAACCCGCGCCGTCGTCGTCGTCGAGCACGACATGGCCTTCGTCCGCGCCCTCGGCGTGAAAGTCACCGTGTTACATGAGGGCTCGGTCCTCTCCGAGGGCTCGATCGACCACGTCAGCGAGGATCCCAAAGTCATCGAAGTGTATCTGGGGCGATAGATGCTGACCGTCGAAAATGTCGATCTGCATTACGGCGCCGCCATCGCGCTGCGCAAAGTCTCGCTCACCGCCGAAATCGGCGCCGTCACCTGCCTGTTGGGCCGCAACGGCGTCGGCAAAACGTCGTTGCTGCGCGCCGTCGTCGGCGCCCATCCCATCACGTCGGGCTCGATCAAATGGGAGGGCGCTGACATCACCGGCCTGCCGATGTATGAGCGCGCCCGCCGCGGCATCGCCTGGGTCCCACAGGGCCGCGACATATTCCCGTTGCTGACGGTGAAGGAAAATCTGGAAACCGGCTTCGCGGTGCTGCCGCGCGGCCAACGCAAAGTCCCCGACGAGATTTTCGATTTATTCCCCATTCTGAAAACCATGACCCGCCGCCGCGGCGGCGATCTGTCCGGTGGCCAGCAACAACAACTCGCGATCGCCCGCGCCTTGGTGATGAAACCGCGTCTGCTGGCGCTGGACGAACCGACCGAGGGGATCCAGCCCAGTACTATCAAGGATATTGGGAGAGTGATTGCGTTGTTGCGGGGCCGCGGCGAAATGGCCATCCTGTTGGTCGAGCAATATTTTGATTTCGCCAACGAACTGGCGCAAACGATCGTGGTGTTGGACCGAGGCGATGTGGTGATGTCCGGACGGCGGGAAGATCTCGACGAAGCCGATGTCCGGCGGCGCCTGTCTGTCTGACACCCACCAACGCGCCCGCGGCGAATTGCTGATCGCGGTGAAACGCCGCGACGTGGCATCGGTCCTGAGCGGCCTACGTCAGGCCGGCTGTCTGAAAGCCCGCTTCCCCCGCCCGATCGTTCCCGGCTGGCTCGACGCCACCATGCTGAACAGTTCCGGCGGCGTGGCCGGCGGCGATCGTCTGGACACAACCATTAGCGTCGAGGCGGGAGCCCATGCCACGATCGCCGCGCAGGCCGCGGAACGCTTCTACCGCGCATTACCCGACAGCCCGCCGTCACGCGTCCGTACCAAAATTTCGGTCGCCGCCGGGGCCGCGGCCGAGTGGTTGCCGCAAGAAACCATCCTGTTCGATCGCAGCGCGTTGGACCGCCACCTGACGATCGACCTGGCCCCTGACGCG